>NZ_JAUBRJ010000010.1:0-70984 GCF_036701805.1 Microcoleus sp. N3A4 | reverse complement strand
TTCTCTGTCCAAGTGTGAGCAATATCCAGATTCTCTGTCCAAGTGTGAGCAATATCCAGATTCTCTGTCCAAGTGTGAGCAATATCCAGATTCTCTGTCCAAGTGTGGGTCATAGTCGGTGCTAGCTCATTGATCGCAGTTGAAGAATTGCTGTTAACTTCTGACATGATGAGTCTCCTTGTAAGTAATAAGTTTTGTCTGATGAAGATTGCCTAGTTCTAAGAGTTAAAACTTTGACATCTGGTAAGCTACCCAGCTTTTAAAGGTTGCAAAATATCGCTGGTTTTGGCAAAAGGTTGCTCAAAACTATGCGTTTTTGCATAAACCAGAAGCTCAGCCGTCAGTTCGGTGAAAACTTCAAACAACTTCTCAACTATTTTAAAAGCCTCTTGACGAGTCTCTTCTGTCAGTTGTATGTTTTTAATCAATTGACCCCCTTCCGGCGTCCCTGTAGTATGACCTGTTTCCACTGCTAAGTGAAAATAGCCAAAATAAAGCAACTCCTTTTGGGTAATTGTTCGCAGTTCTTGGGCAATTGGTGCGGCAGTTGAAAAGAAGACATTACCGGTTGCTTCTATCACTTCCAAGATTGCTAGCTTCGCGATCGGACTAGCTCCAAAAGCATATCGAAAAATTTGATGTGTTACCCACCGCGAAGCTTTTGTTTCTTCATTCCAGAGAAAATTCAAAGTATCGCTGAACTTCACGGTATTGTTAATACCGAGTGTTTCCAAATCTTCCAAAAACCACAACCAGTGATGATCGTCTTCATAAGTATGATTGTTGACTATTGCCTGAAGTGGATCGTTGGTTGGTTCTTCTCGGAAGACATACTTGTTAAATTCACCAAAGCTCATAACGAAAGGAGCAACGCAGGGAGCGAAAGCTAGGCGCTGTCTTGGGTTTATACTGTTGTCCCGCATAAACTCAAATAGCCCAGATTTAGCAAATTCTTGCTTCTTCTTTTCAATTAAAGTTAATACTTCTTTCATCGTGAGCCACCTGATTTCGTTCAATAGGCTAATGACTTAATCACAAGATGTATGTGAGTTAAATCACATACATCTTGTGTTTTAGATCGCAGAGAATTGTGTTCTCGATCGCGTAAACCTCCGTTTTCAAGCCCACAGCGTCCCATTCGTTCTTGGTGACAAGGCTCAAACATCGAGCTAAACCTTGAATCGATCGGGATTTGTCGGTCAGGTGTACGATCGGCATAACCGACTTGTTACAATATTGTAATGCTCAACTGCGTAAAGTGTCATACCGCACATCTCAGCGAAATCTCCTAGCAGATGTGCTGTTGTCAGCCAGTTTACACGCTTTAAACCTTTAAGCATCGACTTACCTTGAAAAATACAGAATAATTACTTAATTTTAATGTATCTAAAGTTATATAAACATCTAAAAATACTTAAGTACCGTCCGCCCGCGCCCCGATCGACATCAAGGGCGAGGTTAACCCAACACTTCGTCAGAGAATCAAAGCCATGAATGCACTTCCCGGTTACAAAATCACAGAAGTTGTTCAAGTTGGTGTGAAGTCCATCATTTATCGCGCAGTCAGAGAGTCAGATCGAGCGCCAGTCATCATTAAAACACTCAATACCGAATATCCCACAATAGAAGAAATTACCCGTTTGAGACATGAATACAAAATTAGCTCAAATCTCAAACTCGAAGGGATTGTCAAACCCTATAGCTTAGAAAAATATAAAAACAGTTTCGCTCTGATCTTAGAAGATTGTGGCGGTCAATCTCTCAAAGACCATCAAGCGGGTAAAAGTATTAAAATTAAGAATTTTTTGCGTCTGGCTATTCAAGTGACTAAAACTCTCGGAGAAGTGCATCAAAATCAGATTATTCATAAAGACATAAAACCCTCAAATATTATCATTACCTCAGATTTTAAACAAGTAAAAATCACCGACTTTAGCATGGCAACGCGCCTATCTAGAGAGGTGCATCAAAATAGCAATGCTACTGTGTTAGAAGGCACTCTAGCCTATATATCCCCAGAGCAAACTGGTCGGATGAACCGCGACCTCGACTACCGAACTGACTTGTACTCTCTAGGCATCACGTTTTATGAAATGCTCACAGGAGTGTTGCCCTTTAATTCAACCGACCCCTTAGAATTAATTCACAGTCACATTGCAGTGACGCCAGTTCCTCCCAGTCAACTAAACAGTGAAGTCCCGCAGATGGTTTCATCCATTGTCATGAAACTATTAGCTAAAAATGCCGAAGACCGATATCAAAGTGCCTTTGGAGCAAAAGCAGACCTGGAAAATTGTTTAACCCAGCTACAAAATACTGGCAAAATCGAAAATTTCATGCCGGGGATACTTGACAAATCCGGTCAATTTTTGATTCCCCAAAAACTCTACGGCCGCACACAAGAAGTCGCTGATTTGATGGCATCTTTCGAGCGAGTCAGCTTTGGAAAAACTGAAATGGTGTTGGTAAGCGGTTACTCAGGCATCGGTAAAACCTCAGTTGTCAGTGAAATTCACAAACCAATTGTACGCCAGCGGGGTTATTTTATTGCTGGCAAATTTGACCAGTTTAAGCGGGATATTCCTTATGCTGCAATAACTCAAGCGTTTGATTCATTGATGCAGCAGTTATTAACAAAAAGCTCAGAAGAGTTGGCAATTTGGAAAGAAAAGCTTTTGTCAAAGCTGGGTACAAACGGTGAAATTATTATTGATGTTGTCCCTTCTTTTGAACTAATAATTGGTTCGCAGCCTGCTGTTCCACAATTGGGGCCTGCAGAATCTCAAAATCGCTTTAATCGATTCTTCAAAGAATTCCTGAATGTCTTTGCCCAAGCAGAACACCCATTAGTTTTATTTTTGGATGATTTGCAGTGGGCCGATTTAGCTTCCTTAAAGTTGATTCAAGAATTAGTTACTGACCGGGATAGCCGATATTTTTTAGTGATAGGAGCCTATCGAGATAACGAAGTAAATTCGACTCATCCGTTAGTTCAAACGGTCGAAAAAATTCAACAGACTGGTGCTCAGGTGCATCACATAATCCTCCCATGTTTAGATTTGAGCAGCGTAACTGAGCTAGTATGCGATACTTTGGGTAATGAAACTGAAAAGTTAAAGTCTTTGACAGAGTTAATTTTTAATAAAACTGGCGGAAATCCATTTTTTATAACTCAACTTCTCTCAACTATTCACTCAGAACAACTGTTAGTTTTTGATTTCACTGTTGGTGCATGGCAGTGGGACATCACGGAAATTGAAGCCGCTGGCATTGCCGATTACAGTGTCGTTGAATTAGTTGCTCGGAATCTGAAACAACTGCCGGAGGAGACGCAGCAAGTATTAAAATTAGCTGCTTGTATAGGCAACCGTTTTAGTTTAGAAAATTTGGCAATTGTGAGGGAAAAATCCGGCTCGGAAACGGCGGCGGATTTATGGGATGCGCTGCAAGCTGGTTTAATTCTGCCAATGAGCGATGCTTACAAAATTCCCCTGGTTGATGAGGAAATTGTGAAAACACACCGGACGGGCGGGACGCCCATCCCACAAAACAATCAAAATCATCCCGCAATTATGCAACGCTCAATTTATTACAGGTTTTTCCACGATCGCGTACAGCAAGCCACCTATTCTCTGATCCCTGACTCCCAGAAACAACAAACCCACTTAAAAATCGGCACCCTGCTGCTGAATTCAACTCCGGCATCGGAGATAGCAGAAAATATCTTTGATATTGTCAACCAACTCAATATCGGGGTGGAATTCATCACAAATCAACAAAAGCGAGATGAACTAGCTAACTTTAATCTTATAGCTGGCAAGAAAGCTAAGAGTTCTGCCGCCTATGAAGCAGCGCTCAAATATTTTAATGCAGGTATAGAACTTCTACCAGAACAAGCTTGGGATATTCACTACAATTTAATCATTGAACTTCATCTCGAAGCGCTGGAATCGTCCTATATAAATACCGATTTTGAGCGAGCGTTCCAGCTATCAAATGTTATTATATTCCTTGCCAAAAACTTGCTAGAAAAAGTCAAAGTTTACGAGCTAAAAGTTGTTTTCTACTTTAATCAAAATCAATTCCAAGCTTCGATAGATATAGCTATAGAAGCTTTGAAATTGCTGGGAGTTTACATCTCTAAAAAACCGACTAAATTTAATATTATTATGGGGCTAATACGGACAAAATTAGCTGTGGGAAACACACAGATTGAGGATTTAGCTGATTTGCCGCCAATGACTGACGCTAATAAAATTGCGGCTATACGGATTTTAACAAAAATGACTCCGGCTGCTTTTGTAGTAGTACCCAATATGTTCCCACCGATTATATTTAAAATGGTTACACTTTCTCTGAAATACGGGAATGCACCGCTGTCTAGTTTCGGCTATGCAAACTACGGTACGATGCAGTGTGGGGTGTTAGGCGATATGGATTCTGGATACCGATACGGTCAAATGGCTCAGGCACTTTTAGAACGATTCAACACCAACTTGTACAACTCTCAAATTTCACTAATTTTTAATATTTTTATCCGTCCCTGGTCTGAACAGGTCAGGGAAAGTCTTATCGGTTTACTTGAGGGTATTCAGAGCGGACTAGAAACTGGAGATGTCAACAATGCTTGTTATTGTGCTAGTTTTTACAGCAATTATATATTTTTGAGCGGCGAACCTCTGGAGTCAGTCGAGACTAAGCAGAGTCAATATATTCAAATGTTGGTGAATTATAAGAATGAATTTATGATTTATCAAGCCAGAGTTGCGGCGCAAGTAGTCTTAAATTTGCAAGGTAAAACAGCAAATTCTAGTTTATTAGTTGGCGAAAAGTTTAATGAAGAAACTATGCTGCCAGCTTTAAAGGAGAGTCAAAATAATCTGGTAACTTTTGTAGTGTATTTGTATAAATCATGGCTGCATTATGTATTTAAAGATTATGCTAAATCGGCTGAAAATGCCAGGACAGCATCAAATTACTCTGAGGCTGTGATGTCCCTGATGTATGTTCCCCTCCACAATTTTTACTATTCTCTAGCGCTCTTAGCTTTGTATCCTGCAGCTTCAAAAAATGAACAGAAAAAACATTTAAAAAAAGTGGCTTCACTTCAGAAAAGAATGAAGCATTGGGCTTTGAATTCTCCGGGCAATTATCAGCACAAATATGACTTAGTAGAAGCAGAAAAAGCGCGAGTATTGGGAGAATATGAAAAAGCTGCTCAGTATTACGATCGAGCGGTGATCGGAGCATCGAAGAATGAATACATCCACGAAGAAGCGCTAGCAAACGAACTAGCCGCAGAATTTTATCTGGCTTGCGATCGAAAAAAAGTGGCTGAGATTTATCTGATAGATGCTTACTACGGCTATATTCATTGGGGAGCAACCGCCAAGGTCAAACATTTGGAGTCCCAGTATCCGATGTCTTTGCCCCCTGCATCGGCGACAAAACCGAGCGGCGATCGAACTATTACTAGCACTAATTATAGCACGAGCAACAGTCACAACAGTTTATTAGATTTGACAACTGTTGTGAAAGCATCTCAAGCGCTATCTAGTGAAATTGTGCTGGACAAGTTGTTAGAAAAATTAATGAAAATAGCGGTCGAGAATGCTGGGGCACAAAAAGGTTTTCTGTTGATGCCCAGAGCAGGAAAATTGGTGATTCAAGCAGCGGCATCGGTGGAGTCTTCAGATATTGCAGTTGAGCAATGTCCGACAGTGGCTCCAGCGGAGGTTTTGCCAATAACGGTGATTAATTATGTTGCAAGGACGCACTCTGATGTAGTTTTAAGAGAGGCGGCTACGGAAGGTTTATTTACGCATGACCCCTATATTAAAGGGCAGCAAGTGAAATCGGCGCTTTGTACTCCGATTGTGAATCAAAGCAAACTCGTAGGTATTCTTTATCTTGAAAATAATTTAACTTCAGAAGCGTTTTCTCCAACTAGATTGGAGATTTTAAAAATACTTTCTTCCCAAGCGGCTATATCTCTGAAAAATGCAGTGCTAGTTGCTAATTTGTCGGCGGCGAAGGAACAGTTGGAGGATTATTCGCGGACGCTGGAGGTGAGAGTAGAAGAGCGCACGCAGGAATTAAAGACTAAAGAAACAAAGCTGCAAGAAGCTCAAAAACTCGCGCACCTGGGTAACTGGGAATTTGATTTGGAGGGGGATAAATTAACTTGGTCTGATGAAGTATTCCGAATTTTCGATCGCCATCCTCAATTACTAGAGCCGAGTATTTTAGAACACAAACAGCAGATTCATCCAGATGACTTACCGCTTTGGTTAGAGCAATTAGAGGAAATTGTTCAGTCAGGAAATCCTTGTGAGTTTGAGTTGAGATTTTGGCGACCTGATGGAGTTCTCAGATATATTTTTGTTAAAGCACAAGCTATTTTTGATACTGGTAAGGTTGTTAAGTTATTTGGGACTATCCAGGACATTACGGATCGCAAGTTGGCGGAGGATGCTTTGCGGCAGTCGGAGGCGCAATTGAGAGAAAAAGCGTCACAGTTAGAAGTTACTTTGTGCGAATTACGCTCGACCCAGAGTCAACTAATTCAAACTGAAAAAATGTCTTCTTTGGGGCAGTTGGTGGCGGGTGTTGCTCACGAAATCAACAATCCCATTAATTTCATTTATGGCAATGTCATCCACGCTAGCGATTATAGCTCGGATTTGCTAAGATTGATTGAGGTTTACCAGAAGTCTTACCCAAATTCTACTCCTGAGATTGTCGATCAAACAAAAGATATCGATCTTTGTTTTATTCAAGAAGATTTGCCCAAAATTCTGAAATCGATGCAGGTTGGGGTCGATCGCGTTCGCAATATTGTGCTGTCGCTGCGGAATTTCTCGCGCCTGGATGAAGCCGAGATGAAACCCGTGGATATTCACTCCGGGATTGATTCAACTCTGCTAATTTTGCAGCACAGGTTGAAAAAGGATGCACTCGGACATGGCATTGAGGTAGTTAAAGACTACGGTGAACTGCCGAAAGTAAATTGTTATGCTTCTGGGTTAAATCAGGTGTTTATGAATATTTTGAGCAATGCAATTGATGCGGTGGAGTTAGCAGTTGAGCGACGCGAGACAACTGCAAAACTAGAAAATCCTTTATCTCAAATCTTGGAGCGAAAGATTCAGATTCGGACTGAGGTATGCGACAAAAACTTTGTGAGAATTTATATTGCTGATAATGGCCCTGGGATGACAGAGGAAGTACGATCGCGAATATTTGACCCTTTCTTTACTACAAAAGACGTAGGTAAAGGTACTGGTTTAGGGTTGAGTATCAGCTATCAGATTGTGGTAGAGAAACACGGCGGGAAGCTAATGTGCATTTCCGCACCGGGTGAAGGGACTGAGTTTGCGATCGAAATTCCGGTGGAGCGGTGAGCTTTTACAGCATATTCGGTGGTTCGTGAAGTACACTATAAAGCTATATTGTGCGGTACGTGTTATGTAGGGTGCGTCGCTGCGGAGCAGGTTCAATGGAACTTGCAGATTGATGCGTGGCGACGCACCTTACTTACGACTCTTATTGTATGTACCGCACATACATGGAATATGCTGTATTAAGTTTTTATTTTTATATATAGCCTTTCTCAAAAAGATGAGGTATGACTGACAGCTTACATAACCACCCAGACGCTTGAGGGCCCAAGCCCAACTACGTACCTCATCTTTCTGAGAACCGCTATAATGTTTTTTAACCGCAGATATCTGCGGTTAAACAATCTCAATCAAAATATTAAACATCGCGTTCTGTTCGCACCCATTTGGTTTGGCGCTTGAGCAGAAAACCCAGATACAAAGGGATTTTCCAGAGTATGTAAAAAGGTACGGATAACAAAGTGGAACCGGAAATGTCGGCACGCCCAAATTTAGCCCAAGCGCTGACAATTGAAATTAAAATTAGCAATCCTTGTAGTCCTAACAAGACGGCCGGAATTGGAGATGTTCCGAGGGTTGCTGCTAGTAATGAGGCGACAAAAGCTGCTAGCCAGATAGCGACTAACAGCGAAAGGGGAGGGACGGATAAGTCAAGGGCGATCGCCAATAAGTCAAAACGTTTTTGCTCGACAGATGCTGCTGTCAGCCGGGGAGTTTGAGTTAACAATGTTTGTATGTGACCGTGTTCCCATCGGGTTCTTTGACTTTTGGCTGCTTGCTGCTGCTGCGGCAAACACCCGGTGACGTTGGCTTCGGGGCAGAAAACGGTTGGATATCCGGCGATCGCCAAATCCAAACTCATCTGCATATCTTCAACAATATTGCTGCTGGCTAGAGTAACCGATCGAATTATCGACCAGGGAAAAGCCATGCCAGTTCCTGTTAGCAATGATGGAAATCCTAACTGTTTTAATCCGCTGGGACGGACTAAGTTTTTCACGAGAAAGGCTAAAGCAGAAATTGAATCTTTCGGAGTAGGATTGGGCGGCTGTTCCATGAGATAAGTCGCTTGCACCGGTCTTTGTTCGGCAACTGCAACCCGGGCTAATTTTTCTATAGAGTCTGGCTGACAGATGCAGTCTGCGTCAACCATGATGACTACTTCTGGGGGGTCGGATTCGATCGACTGCAAGCCGAAATCCAGTGCGTATCCTTTGCCCTTGCGCTGTGTGTCTTGGCGCTCGATCGCACTTGCACCGGAGTTACGGGCGATTTCTGCCGTGGCGTCCGTGCAGTTGTCAGCAATCACTAACAGGCGGTCTTGAGATGTTAGCTGCGGCAATATGGTAGAGATGGTGGCGGCAATTCCTGCTGCTTCGTTGTAAGCGGGAATTAAAACGGCTACTTTGGGGCGGGGCGCTTTTGTTTCCGCTGTGGGGCGGAAGCCGGAGAAGAAAGCTGCACTGCATTCTAGAAATAGAACTGCAACGGGAATTAGAAGGATCAGGGCGATCGCCCACAGCACAACATCAATAAATAGGAACAGTAGCTGATTAATTTCCACAATTCTAGTACCTTAATTTAATTTACTGATTTCGTTGAGTTCATTTAATAAAATTGCCCCTTTGTTAACTCAATGCACAAAGCTATCTAAAGTACGATCGTATCATGCTCTGAAAAAATCACCTTTGTTGTAAAGACTTAAGTCCTCATAAAACTACTAGGACTGGCGTCCTCACTACCAATTAATTTGATGGCGGTTGTTTGATTCAGAAATAATATTATATCATATCGATTCTGACAATGTTAAGTAAATCAATTTAATTAAACCTCAAACACGCCCAGACTGGAGAAACCCGGTTTCTAAAAGAAACCAGGTTTCTGGGTGTTCTGTTTTTAATCAACTAAACACTTAGGCGATGTTTAACTGATTCATCCCCTGTGGGTTGCCAGTCAGGAAGCAATTTCCAAACTCAAAACTATTTTCAAGCTACGCTGCATCCCGGACAGCAACAGGTTCAGATTTTTTGACGCTGAACTGTGCGGTGGGTGCAAATTCTCTGAGATATCTCGACACCGATCGCAAATACCCCACTTCTGCTTGAATAGAATCCAGCGTCGAAAGACTCTCAACTAAGTCATCAAATTCATCAACAGTAACTCCAGCACTGTGCAACACTTCTCGATCGAGTCTGCCGTAAATTCCTTGCAGGAGGAGTTCGATAATCTCGCTGTAGTCAGCGATTTCCGTTCCGTAACCTTGCAATTTCTTCGGATGGATTCCCCACTGCAAAATCTTCAACAAGTCTTGGGGGGAACTCCACGCAAAAGAGGAAGCAATCACTTTTTTTTCCGCTGCGACAAGAGCGTGCTTGATTTGCACTTCCGGGAAATCTGGATCGCCGATTAAGCTTTCCAGCTTCGACACTTGTTTATCTAACACGCGCAAAGAAAAAGGAGCTAATTCTACACTCACCATGTCGCCAGCATCGTCAACAATTCTAAAAGGATCTTCCAGAACATTAATTAGGAGGTGAATGTCTGTAGGTTTTTTCCAGTCAAACTGTCCAAGGAAAAACGGTTCTTCGTATCCCGGCAAAAGTCCTTGAAAATAAATCGGCAGATTTTTGCCTGATTCAAGAATTTTATAAAGAGCTACTTCCAAGGTTTCTGTCGGCCACCCGAGATTACTCACTGCGACAAATTTCAGTTTTCCGGGAACGGACACAACCAGTGAATTCAGCAATAAATGTACGGCTTCGACAAGATTTTGAGCGGTTACGTAGCGGTGGGGAGCGTGAACGTTGACTGTTTTACCTTGCTGTACTTTTTTGGACATTTGCTCGCAGAACAAGCTATTTTCCAACATATGAGTAAAGCGAACCATCCCGTAAGTGACATTTCCTTCTTGAGCTGCTTTGGCAAATTGCCATTCGGCAAACTTCTTCGAGGCGGCGTAAACTTCGGTTGTAAAATATCGAGATGTTTTGCCTGTGGAAGAGAAGATGCAGTGTTCTATGCCGTATTCTTCGCACAGTTGGATGATGTTTTTACATCCTAACAGGCTGGTTGTAACTGTTTCTCTGATTTTGATTTCAGCTAGTCCGGGTTGGCGTTGGGCTGCTAAGTGAAAAACAATTTCTGGTTTTTCTACCTCAAATATGTGTTTCAGCGCCTCGAAGTTGCGAATGTCAACGGCATAGAAAGTTACTGCACCTTCTCTGGTAAAAAGCGGGAGATTTTCTTCGGGGTTTTGACATCGGGCGTTGTCTGCAGAAATGATTTTAGTTGCGCCTAATTCGAGGAGTTTGGCGATTAAGAAACTACCGACACATCCTTCTCCACCGGTGATGAGGATGGTTTTTCCTTTGATTTTGCTGCTGACTGCGGATGTGTATAGGTGAATGGTGCGATCGCGCACGTCGCTAAAAGGCTCGTTTTCTAATTGTCCGTCGGCTTGATAGGCCGAGATTAGCTGTGCGGTGAGAGTTTGTAAGGCCGCTAGGATTTCAGGATGTTGCGGTTCCGGGGAACCCGGGGGAACTAGCTGCTGGATGCGATCGATGATTTCTGCTTTGCTGGCACCTTCAAACACTTCTGAGGGGTTAAATGCACTCTTCACTTTTTTGGCTCCTTTAAATTATAGAAACACGGTTGCTGATAAGCGAGTTGTTAAACAGGTTTTCGAGGAACAGAATCTTTAAAAGTCTGCTTGGTTTTAGGATTTTTTAGACTGAAAGCCACTGAACCGGAAAGACACGCGCTCGGCTCTGCTACTAATTGCTTGTATTAAGCCTACTTGTAGTTTTATTAAGCGCTTTTTTTACCTGCTTACTTTGGCGATCGGCTAAATCGGAACGTTCTCTGTCCAAAATTTGTCTCTACAACTATAAACTTAGGTTGCTGACTGTTGGCAATACTCTGAACATATCTTTACGATTTCTTTGCAATCACCTGCGAGTTTTCACGCTATTTTAAAGTTAATGTAAAGTAGAGCGGCGTTTAAAAAACTTAACAATACACTAGAAATTGATTGTAGCATTTTACAACTTAATTAAAATGTATTTTTCAATACTAAATATAGTTAAAATTTAAGTAAAAATACGCACAAAAGCGCCAAATATTTCGGTCTGCTGAAAAGATTGCTACTTGATGGGTGGGGTAGTCCTGCTGTACCTACCCCTGTATGTGTGCTGCTACCTGGCACGAACGGCGCGTTCTTTTTTGCTGCCTTCAAAGCCGCGAGCGTCCGCAGGATCGTAGCCTCCTGTCCGCAAGCGACGGTCTAAATCGCTGGCTTCAGGAGAAGTTTTTGCTGCTTCTTCGATCGTCACTCTGCCTTCAAGCACCAGTTTGTAAAGACCCTGGTTGATAATCTGCATTCCTTCGTAAGTATCGTGTTCCATCAACCGGAAAGCTTCGTCATCAGCACCTTTCATCAAGTAATCGTGCATGGCAGGTGTATTCACCAAAATATCGTGAACTGCTACCCGACGGTTGTCAACTGTTGGCAGCAAAAGTTGGGCAATTACCGCTACTAAAGAATCGCAAATTTGAACCCGCATCGCCTGTTGTTCCTCGGGCGGGTAGAGGTTCAACAATCGGTTAATAGCGTTAATGGCGCTGCGAGTGTGGAGAGTTCCCAATACTAAGTGACCGGTTTGAGCTGCTTGCAAAGCTGTATTGATGGTAACGCGATCGCGCATTTCCCCGATCAGAATCACATCGGGGTCTTCCCGCAAAACAGCCCGCAAAGCCTGTTGAAACTCGTGGGTATGCAAGCCGACTTCCCGCTGGCTGACCAAGCATTTTTTAGAAGGGTGAATGAATTCGATCGGGTCTTCAATTGTAACTACGTGCTTTTGCTCCATCTGATTGAGGTGGTCGATCATCGCAGCTACTGTTGTTGATTTTCCCGAACCGGTAGGCCCAGTAACCAATATTAATCCCTGCGATCGCAAAATGATATTTTTGAGAACTTCTGGCAACCTCAAGGAATCGATAGTAGGTATTTCCAAACTGATCAACCGCAATACTATGGCACCGCCGCTGAGGGAATCAAAACAGTTTAGCCGACACCGCACGAAGCCCGGGTAAAAAATTGCTGAATCTAATTCCTTGGTAGTTGCAAACTGTTTTCGCTGTTCGGAGGTGAGAATTTCGGCTAAATAATGTTCAAAAATTTCTGGCGTTACTTTAGGGTGGCTGGTTGCTACTTGCATGACGCCCCGAATCCGAAATCGAGGTACTTGGCCGACTCGAATGTGAATGTCGGAAGCGCTCGCTGCATGGGCTTCTCTGACCATTTGCTCGATCGTGCTGACGGGTGTCTCGACTGGCCGCTGCTGCTGCTGGGCTGGGGGCGCAGCAGGCGCGGGTGCAGGAGGCGCGGGTGTTGCAGCCAAGGGCGGCGGCGGCGGCGGTGTTCGCCGGCGGGCTTGAGCCTCTGGTTGAACGGGTGTAGGATTGTTTAATGGGTTCATTTTTGGGTCTCCAGTCAGTCTATTTTAGATTTGAGATTTGAGATTTGAGATTTACTCCACAGATTAATCTGGGAGCAGGAACTAGAGTCTAAAATTTGGGGATCGACCCTGACTGAGTGTCGGGGGCTTGTATCCGTTTTTGGGCGGGGTGAATGTAGATTTATTGCGAAAAAATGCCCGATTTCTAATCTAATGGCTCGCAGCTAATTCGGTGCTAAATCCTGAGAATATTTTACAATTAGGCTTGATGGGGCGATCGAGTAATTAACAATTGCAACTCCTATGAACATCGGTCACAAAATTGCCGACTGGCTCGAAAATCGCGCTGTTACCCCCGCCTACGCGGGTTGGCTGCTCTTGGGGATGACGGTTTTCTTTTTTGGGTCTGCGACCAATACAATGTCTGGGTGGCTGTACGCGCTTAGCGGTGGGGGTTTGGCGCTGTTGGGAGTAGCGGCGGTTTTGCCGGGAAAATCGCTCCGTTCCTTGGAAGTCCGCCGCCGCCCGATCGAACCGGTGAGTGCGGGCGATCGAATCACCGTCGAACTAGAAATCGAAAATAGCGCCAGCGAACCTAAGACTCTGTTGCAAGTGGTAGACATCTTGCCGTTTGTACTTGGAGAACCGATCGTCCGCCCGATCGAGGTCATAGAGCCTAAGAGTATGTACGCGAATACATACTACCTGGAAGTCCGGCAGCGCGGCGTCTATCGGTGGCAAGAGGTAAACTTGAGGACGGCAGCGCCTTTAGGCTTGTTTTGGTGCCGGCGCAGCCGCCCGGTGAAAGCTGTGGCGGTTGTCTATCCGCAGGTTTTGCCGTTGAGCTCTTGCCCTTTGATCGATCGCATCGGTCAAGAAGACAGCCCGGAATTTTACAATCGCAGCCGATCGCAAACTGCTACCGAAGGTCTCACCCGCAACCTCAGACCTTACCGCCACGGAGACCCCACCCGTCTGATTCACTGGCGCACCAGCGCCCGCTACGGAGAACTGCGGGTAAGAGAGTTAGAAGTTGCAGCCGGCGGTCAAGAAATTATTATTGCTCTCGACAGCGCTGCGGCGTGGCAACCAGAAGAATTTGAACGAGCCGTAACTGTAGCTGCATCCCTGTACTTCTATGCTAGCAAGCGCCTGTTAAACGTCAAACTTTGGACTGCCGGGACTGGACTCGTATCGGGGAACCGGGTAGTTTTGGAAACTTTAGCGGCGGTTAATGCTGGGGAAGATGCGATCGATCATCGATCGAAACTGCCGATAATTTGGCTGACTCAAAACTCTGCAACTTTAAGCACTCTTTCCCCTGGCAGCCGCTGGGTACTTTGGCCGAGCGCCACTGGTGAAACAGGCGAAAAAATGTTAGTCAAACACGAGTTACCAGGCTTAGAAATTCGCTCCGACCGACCCTTAGAACTTCAGTTAAAAGAAAGCATTTCATAAACTTGTTGAGGCTACGCTCGTTAAGAATGAAGAGCGGAGCCGCTTCAGTCAGAATAAAGCATTTTTATAAATTTGTAGAGATAAGTATGAAAGACGAATTTGATGACAAAGAGAGAAAATTCGCTCCCGCCGATCGCTCAAACCAAATTTTTGGGCGAACAGAATTATATTTATTGCTGCTGCTGTTCGCTGGTGGCATTGCGATAGACTACTGGTTTAGTCATCACCCACATCAGCTTTGGCGATCGCCGACCCAACAGCCTGCGGATCTAAATCCAGAGTCCCCCAAACCGCTGCTTTAACCGGCTATCGTCAACGCCTGCACTTTCCCCAAAGGCAAAATGATACGCATCGGAAAACTTATCTGGAGCCGCTTTTCGCATCTGCTGTTGCGTCCCAAGCGATTGGCAATTTTTGAAGCCTGCCTGATTGGGCTAGTGTCGGGACTGGCTGCGCTGTTGTTGGCACAAGGAGTTGGTTGGCTCGGCGGCTGGCGGCAGCAGGCAACGCATTTAATCCCGGCGTATATTGCGCTGCCCTCGATCGGAGCGCTAGGCGGATTCTTGTCTGGATTGATTGTCGATCGCATGGCTCCCGCCGCCAGCGGGAGCGGCATGAGCGAAGTAAAGGCGGTACTCGCAAACGTTCCGATGCCTTTGAATTTGCGAATTGCCCTAGTAAAGTTGGTCAGCGCCACCCTCGTACTCGCTGCCGGAATGCCCCTCGGACGAGAAGGACCGACGGTACAGATTGGGGCAGCGTTAGCGAGTCAACTGAGTCGATGGTTCCCAACTTCACCGGATCATCGCCGTCAGATCCTCGCTGCTGGTGCCGGAGCTGGACTTGCAGCCGCGTTTAATGCGCCGATCGCAGGTGTTTTATTTGTGGTCGAAGAACTGTTGCAAGACGTGTCAGGAATCACCTTGGGAACCGCGATCCTAGCTTCGTTCATCGGGTCAGTTGTCGCTCGGATCAGTGGTTCGCACAATCTCGATTTAGACCTGCATCTTGTTGTCTTTAATACCAGCTTTTCTGCTGGTGAGATTCCGTTTTACCTGCTGCTGGGAATTCTAGCAGGCGGACTTGGCGTGCTGTTCAATCGCTCAATCCTGACAAGTTTGACGTTGTACCGCCGCTTTTTCCATGTCAGCTTACCCTGGCGAATCGGATTTGCTGGACTGATCGCGGGAATTGCACTCGCCGCCTTACCAGAT
Organism: Microcoleus sp. N3A4; assembly: GCF_036701805.1. Classification (NCBI taxonomy): domain Bacteria; kingdom Bacillati; phylum Cyanobacteriota; class Cyanophyceae; order Oscillatoriales; family Microcoleaceae; genus Microcoleus; species Microcoleus sp. N3A4. The sequence continues at coordinate 55,450 of NZ_JAUBRJ010000010.1, read as the reverse complement.
ATATTTCGAGACAATGCCGGACTCAAAGAACTCCTCTTAACCGGAAATGCAGACTGGCAACTTGTGGCGATCGTCTTTTGCATCCAGTTTTTTCTGATCGTCGTCACCTACGGTTCTGGCGCACCGGGCGGGTTGCTGATTCCCAGCATGGTACTCGGTGCAGCGTTAGGATACCTCGTAGGAGTCGCAGAACACCAAGTTTTGGGTTTAAGTCTGGCAACCACTTATGCACGGGTTGGGATGGCGGCATTTTTCTGTGCGGTTGCTCGCACTCCGATTACTGCGGTAATCCTGGTGTTTGAGATGACGACTGACTTTAATTTAGTGTTGCCGCTGATGATCGTATCTGTGACTTCTTACTTGATTGCAGAATTGCTCGATGAGGGTTCGCTTTACGATCGCTTACTCGCCTTTAAAGGCATTCACCTGACGAAAGAAACGAGCGCTCAAGATCCTTGGACAGATCTAACTGCATTGGATGTGATGCAGCCTAAAGTAGAAACGCTTTCTAGTCGAATTCGGCTCGAAGAAGCGTTGCAGGCGTTTTCTCAGTCTTCCCACCGCACGTTTCCGGTGGTAGAAAACGGCAAGCTTGTCGGCATTTTAACTCAAAAGGATATTGCCAACTTTTCTGCACGAGGATTGAATAGCGAGAATCTCGTCAGCGATCTGATGACACCAGATCCCGTTCGCATTCACCCAGAAGATACGCTTGCCTACGTGCTGCATTTACTCGACCGACACAATCTCAATAGTTTACCTGTGGTGGAAGGACGGCGATTGGTTGGTATTATTACCCGCACCGATATCATTCACGTTGAAGCAGCTTATCTCAACAGCGAAAGTCTCGCTCAACCCAAGGTAGAACGAGCTCGGATAATTTACCAAACCCGATCGCCCGAAACGGGAAAAGGGCGCATCCTCGTGCCGTTGAGCAATCCCAAAACTTCCCTGACGCTGTTAAAAATGGCAGTGGCAATTGCCCGCGATCGCAACTATGAAATTGAATGTTTGCAGGTGATTGTTGTGCAAAGACATCACGGGCTTGCAGAAACTCCAGTAAAAACGGCGGAGGGTCAAAAGCTACTAAAGCAGGCAACCCGTTTAGCTCAAGCGTGGCAAATTCCGATCCATACCCAGATTCTAGTGGCGCATGATTTGTGTGGTGCCATTCTCCAAACGATCGAAGAGCGACATATCGATCTTGTCTTAATGGGGTGGAAAGGCAGCACTACAACACCGGGGCGGGTATTTAGTCGAGTTGTCGATACTATGATTCGACAAGCTGCTTGTCAAGTGGTGTTGGTGAAGTTAAGCGATCCAGCAACATTTGAGCGGTGGTTGGTGCCAATGGCAGGCGGACCCAATGCCGAGCAAGCAGTTCGGTTGCTACCTGCATTGATTTCTCTGAATAAAACCGCACAAGTCAGATTATTTCATGTATACGATGCTTCTGAGCAGCGCCAAGCTGGTAATGCTGGTTTAGAACCAACTGAGCAAGTCTTGAAAGCCGCCGCTCAGTTTCTCAATCTCCAAGTGAATACTTCTGTCTTGACGACTTCTGTGTGTGCTGATTCTGTGCCTGTGGCAGTGTTGAGTTATGCCAAACTCGATCGCAGCGATGTGATTGTTTTGGGTGCGAGTCGAGAAGGATTGTTGCAACAGGTAAAACAAGGAAATATTCCAGCGATGATTTCTCGCCAAAGCAACTGCAATGTGATTTTGGTGAGAGCATTATGAAGCTGGAAACTCAACAACAATTGAATCGTAGAGCGATCGTTCATCCGGTGATTTGTTCGGATATTCAAACATTTTGTATATAAACGAGAAGAGTTTTTGAGGGAGCATCTCAGTTTTGTTTTTGTAGCGATCTTCAAGAACTCGCTTGGACAAAACTCGCGATCGCTTGCGAGCTCGCTATCAAATAAAAAAAATATTTTTACCAAGGCGAAAATGCACCCCTGTTAATCTCTAATGTCGGGGAGATTTTCGACTACATACTCCGGTACATATTCGGGTCGATTCTCTGGCAGATTTTGGGGCAAATTCTCGGGAAAATTCCCCGGTGGATGTTCGTGCCTGACTCGCCTGATCGGGAGATTTGCGATCAGTGCTGTGGCCCGCTGGTCGCTCTCCAGCGAGAACTCAGACCCGGTGGTATCGATTTCCACGTAGCGAGATACCACCTCTAGAATTTCTCGGCGCATCGACTCAACCATTTCTGGGCTGAGTTCTGAGCGATCGTGGGCTAGAACCAGTTTGAGGCGCCGTTTTACCTCGTCGCGGCTGTTGTCAGGGGTGCGCGGGAAAAGTCGTTCGAGAAGTGTATGTATCATGGGTCGGGCTGATTTGTCAAGGGTTAGGCATAGAAAACGTTATACGATTTTCGATTTTCGATTTTCGATTTTCGATTGGGAATCACTCATTCCCTAATGGTTTGGAGTTGACCTACAGTTTCATTATTTTTGGGAACTGGTGTCACTTGGGGAAATCTCGGCTAGTTTTTGTGATGGAGTTGCTGCTGTTAAAGACCGATCGCCAATCAGCACATCACATAATTTTAGTATTTAAGAACTTGCGGAGGCGAGTAAAGAAGTTTTCCCGACGGGGATTGATATCTAGAAATTCAACTTTTTCGCCTTCTAAGCGGCGGGCAATATTGTCGAAGGCAGTTCCAGCTAAAGAGGCCGTTTCCGACAATACTAATGGTTCGCCTCGGTTGGTGGAAACGATGACGCGCTCGTCGTCGGGAACGACGCCTAACAGCGGAATGGCGAGGATTTCCCGCACGTCTTGCACCGACATCATATCATTTGCCAGCACCATTGCGGGTCTGATCCGGTTGACGATCAGGTTGATTTTCTTGACGTTGTTGGCTTCCAGCAGGCCGATGACTCGATCGGCATCGCGGACAGCAGCAATTTCGGGAGTGGTGACAATGATGCCTTCTTGAGCCGGGGCGATCGCATTTTGAAAACCTTGTTCAATTCCAGCAGGAGAGTCAATCAAAATATAGTCGTATTTTGCTCCCAACATCCCCACAAGCTGCTTCATTTGCTCGGCGCTAATGGCATCTTTCATCCGAGTTTGGGCAGCCGGCAACAGCACCAAGCGCGGCTGTCGCTTGTCTTTCACCAAAGCTTGCTCTAACCGACACTCTCCTGCGAGAACTTCTAATGCCGTGTAAACAATCCGATTTTCTAAGCCCAGCAGCAAGTCCAAATTTCTGAGACCGAAATCGGCATCAATTACAGCAACGTTGCGCCCCCTCTTAGCTAAAGCCATGCCGAGATTGGCTGTGGAGGTGGTTTTTCCTACCCCGCCTTTCCCTGATGTAACAACAATAATGCGAGCCATAAGCGATTTTAGATTTATTGGGAATTAGTGATTGGCAATTGGCGATTGGTAATTGGTAATTGGTAATTGGTAATTGCTAACAACTAACAAATAACAACTGTCAACTGTCAACTAACCATTACCCCCGATTAACTGCGATTTGTCAAAATTGGTAACAACTAACAAATAACAACTAACAACTAACAACTAACAACTGTCAACTGTCAACTGTCAACTGTCAACTGTCAACTAACCATTACCCCCAACTAACTGCGATTTATCAAAATCAGAGGCTCTGCCGATCCTAATCCCTTGAGGTGTCACGTAGGCGACTTCCGGGAAAAACTGAGCGGGTGAGGTTTCTGGGCCTCTGGCAACATACTTAGCAATCCTAATCACCATCGGTTCCATCTGCAAGGTCATAATCACGCTTTTGGTGTTGCCGCCGGCACCGGCGTGAACGACGCCCCGCAAACGGCCCCAAACTAGGATATCGCCTCCGGCGATGACTGAGCCGCCGGGATTTACGTCTCCCAAAAGTACGACGGTGCCTGGATGGCGAATTTCTACGCCCGATCGCACTGTCATCTGCAAATATAAAGGTTCCGCCAGCGATTGCGGTTTTTCGGCGGAGGCTTGATTCAGGGAAGAAACCGGAGGCTGCTGTTCTACACAATAACCTGCCGTAGCTGCGGCAACGGCGGTTTGGCGGCGGTTGGTGTGGACTCGTTTGAGTTGCAGTTCCACTTCAGATAGGGCATCGGCGATGGATTGCAGTTGGCGGATATCTAAAAGTCGATCGTTCCCCATCAATTGTACTTCTGCGTTTGGCTGCCAAAAGCGTTCTCCTGCATTCAGCCTGACTTTTAGCTGCTGCCAAAGTTCAGTCCAAGTCGAGGCGGAAGCTGTTGCGGGTTCGCTGTTGGTTTCTGGGGGGAGTAGCAACAGTAGCTGTCCATCTTCTGTCTTGAGTCGGACTTGCAACTCTAAGCTGACTTCGGGTGTTGATTGAGGGGCGGCAGCAGCGGCTGCGGCGGAGGCATCGGGTGTCATGGGACAGTTTGATCTCGGGTAGGGACAGGTTAACATCAATATTAGCTCGATCGGTCTTTTGGCTCAGCTTCGTTTGCGAACAAGATTTTTTTTATTAACCGCAGAGGGCGCAGAGGACACAGAGAAAGAGAATAGAGAGGAGAAGAGAGAAATAGTTTTGACAAGCTATGATAATTCAATAATAACGTGCTTACTAATTATTAATTTTCAATTACGTTATGCAGCAAATAGAACGTTATCGCGGCAGTCTTCTCGGTTTAGCAGTTGGCGATGCTCTCGGAACAACTTTAGAGTTCTGTCGCCCAGGAACGTTTGCGCCTATTAACGATATGGTTGGCGGCGGCCCGTTTCGATTGCAACCGGGTGAGTGGACGGATGATACTTCGATGGCGCTTTGTTTGGCTGAAAGTTTGATGGAGAAACAAGGTTTCGATCCAGTCCATCAGTTAGAAACATATCTGCGGTGGAGTACAGACGGACATTTGAGCAGCAATGGTGAATGTTTTGATATTGGCAATACGGTGCAACAAGCACTTTGGAAGTTTGAAGATACAAGAAAACCTTACTGCGGTTTTACCGATGCTCAGACTGCTGGAAACGGTTCGATTATGCGCTTGGCTCCCGTGCCTTTGTTTTATGCTAAAAATCCTTTAGAAGTCATAGAAAAATCTGCCGAAAGTTCGAGAACTACTCACGGTGCTGCTACTTGTGTGGATGCTTGCCGCTATTTTGGTGTTTTAATTGCGGGGGCTGTGAATGGAGTTGCTAAAGATGTGTTGCTTTCGGAAAGATATTGTCCGATTTCGGAATATTGGGCAGCAAATCCGCTGGTGGCAGAGATTGATGAGATTGCGGCGGGTTCTTTTAAACGGCGACAACCTCCTGAAATTAAAGGTACGGGTTATGTTGTGAAGTCTTTGGAGGCGGCACTTTGGGCGTTTTACAACAGTTCTTCTTTTGCGGAAGGCTGTTTGTTGGCTGTGAATTTGGGCGACGACGCGGATACGACTGGTGCGGTTTACGGACAGTTGGCGGGGGCTTTTTACGGAGAATCTGGTATACCGGAAAAATGGCGATCGCAATTGGCGTATCTCCCTTTAATAGCATCTTTCGCCGATCGACTCTTGACTTTATCTCGATCGATCTGAATATTTACCACAGTTTTCCACTGCATGGCAACAGAGTAATCGGTCATCGGTAATTGTCAACCGCTAAAGTGCGACTAATGACCAAGAATTTCAAAGGTGGTACCCGCCACGCGATCGATCCGTGGAATCAATCGAAAATCTCAAATCTCAAATCCTCAAGCCCCCGACTCGATCCGTGGGGTCAATCTAAAATCTAAAATCTAAAATCTAAAATCGATTGACTCCTGACTCATAACTGCAAAACTTCTTGACTTTTGCAGCAAGTTGTGTTTAGCGGATTTACTCCGCATATCTCTAAAAAAAAAAGATTTATTTACAAATCTTAATTTTTGATTAAATTTAGTATTATAATCTTGGTAACTTCCAACTAAGTATTTATTCTCACTATCATGATAGCGGATCAATTTCCTTGGCTGACCGCAATAGTCATCCTACCCTTCGCAGCTTCCCTCGCCATCCCTTTTCTGCCCGATACAGACGGCAAAACCGTCCGCTGGTATGCGCTAGGCGTAGGTATTGCAGATTTTGTATTAATGTGCTGGGTGTTTTGGACTCATTACGATCCGAGTATCTCTAGTTTCCAAATCGTAGAACAATATTCCTGGATACCTTCTTTAGGCCTCAACTGGTCTGTTTCCGTTGACGGACTCTCAGTTCCGCTGGTACTGTTGGCGGGATTGGTGACGACTCTATCTATTTTTGCTGCATGGGAAGTCGATCGCAAGCCACGACTCTTCTACTTCCTGATGCTGGTGATGTACTCCGCACAAATAGGAGTGTTCGTCGCCCAAGACATACTGTTACTCTTCATTGTCTGGGAACTAGAATTAATTCCCGTGTACCTGCTAATCTCGATTTGGGGCGGACAAAACCGCCGCTACGCAGCTACCAAATTCTTGATTTACACCGCAGGCGCTTCCATCTTTATTTTGATAGCTGCCTTAGCAATGGCATTCTACGGCGGAGGCACCCCCACCTTCGACATGGTAGAACTAGGCTTGAAAGACTACCCACTGGGTTTAGAATTACTGCTTTATGCGGGATTGTTTATTGCCTTCGGTGTGAAACTGGCGATTTTCCCCTTCCACACATGGCTACCTGACGCCCACGGCGAAGCATCTTCTCCCGTGTCGATGATTCTGGCTGGCGTATTGCTGAAAATGGGCGGATACGGACTGATTCGCCTGAATTTGGAACTTCTCCCCAAAGCACACGTTTACTTTGCACCGATTATGGCGGTGCTCGGCGTGGTCAATATTATCTACGGCGCGCTGAATTCCTTCGGCCAAACTAACATGAAGCGCCGCTTAGCAAATTCGTCGATTTCTCACATGGGATTTGTGCTGTTGGGTATTGCTTCTTTCACGGATTTGGGAATCAATGGGGCACTGTTGCAAATGATTTCCCACGGTTTAATCGCCTCAGTATTGTTTTTCCTGGCTGGCGTTACTTACGATCGCACCCATACAATGATCATGGACGAGATGGGCGAGATTGGAAAAGTCATGCCGAAAGTGTTTGCCTTGTTTACCGCAGGCGCTTTGGCATCTTTGGCACTCCCCGGAATGAGCGGTTTTGCTAGCGAATTGTCAGTGTTTGTCGGCGTCGCAACTAGCGATATGTACAGCGGTTCTTTCCGGGCGGTGACAGTTTTCCTGGCGGCGGTTGGAGTGATTTTGACGCCGATTTATTTGCTCTCGATGCTGCGACAGTTATTTTACAATTGTGGGACACTAGCGGCTTGCGACCTTGAGGATCTAAATTTGCAAAATCAGCGAAACAATCTGGATGAAGCGGTTTGTTTCGGTAATAGTTGCGTTTTGCCTGGTGATGCACCGTTTATTGATGCTAGACCTCGGGAAGTGGCGATCGCATTTTGCTTTTTGATACCGATTGTCGGCATTGGTTTTTATCCCAACATGGCGATGCAAGTCTACGACGCGAAGACTGTTGCGGTGAACGCCACAGTCCGTCAATCTTACATCCAAATCGCTCAAGACAATCCTCAAATTTATGCGAAGGGATTTTTGGTTCCCAGAATTGCCCAAGCTCAAAAAGCGCCTGCTTTGGGCAAAATTACAGGGTCTGAATCTGCATCGATTTTTGGCATTGTCAAATAATTTTATCGAATTCTGTTTTTGTTGAAAATCGGGCGATCGCTTTTGTTAAAGGGCGATCGCTTTTTTGTTATACTAATTCTCAAAACTCATGCAACAGTAGCTGTAGGGTGCGTCGCCACCCTTAAATCTTAAATAATATCCACAATCTTTGAGCGACGCACCGGTGCAGAACAGTGAGCGTAAACAAACCCACACTCATCATTGTTGCTTTCTGGAGGCGAGAATTGGTATTAGCACTGAATTTCTGAAATAATCTGCATCAGATTCTCCCTAGCATATCCCACCTCAAGAATCGATTTATCTTCCAGATTGGAGGCAACTTTCGTCAAGATATTTAGCGGTTCTTCAAAGCCTGTTGTTTTCGCAAACAAAACTTGCAGCCGATTTTTAACTAATTCTAAAATAGAGTGATTTCGAGCCTTTTTATCCGCTTTTCTAGCAATACTAATGCTCAAGTTGTGAGTTTTCAACAGCCGCATTCTTTCTATTCCTTGCGTCTTAACTGTCTCCAAAACCTCCGAGCGAATTCGATCGATTAATCTGTCGGTCACATATTTCACGATCAAAGGCTGAAGCATAAAAACAGTTTCCCCGCCCTCACTGATTTTTTCAATCAGCGAGCGACGACCCAGAGAATCGAGATTTTTCAGCAAATCCGAAAGCGATGAATTGACCAACATCTGCTCTCGCAAAGTCGCCAGGGAAATCGGACTTTGAGCAATAGCCAGCGAGTAGGAAATCTCTTGTTCTGAACTCGACATTCGCTCGAACTGCTGCGCCAGCAAATTGCTGATGTGTTCTTCAATAAATAATGCCGTGGCTTCCAAAAACTTTAAAACATTCCCCTCGAAAAACTCGTGAATCGTTGTCGCTACAATTTTTAACGCTAACAGATTGCCTCCGTACCGGGATAACAAGATTTTCCACTCTCGATCTTGAGCCGACAAACCTTTTTCTTGGAAAATTTCCCGGGCAATTTCCTCGGAAATCACAGGTTTTAAAGACCGCACTTTTTCTCCGGCCAGCAAAGCCAGTTCCGTAGGTTCTTCCGAACTAACTAGCACTACACAGCTATTGTGATTGACTTCACAGAGCCGTACAATTAAATCTCGATATCCTTCGCAGCCTTCGCGGTAGTGTCCCGCTAATTCTTCGGGTCTGAGGATCGCTTCAAAATCGTCTAAAATTAGCAGACAGCGCTGCTTCCGCAGATACTCGACCAAGCGCGAAATTTTCCCGTTGAGGTCGAGCGGCACATCGGGTTTTTGTGGGTTAGAAAAAATTTCAATTAAGTTAGTTAGGAAGTCGGATGGTGCTGGTGCCGATCGCAGCGATCGCCAAATCACAAAATCAAACTCATTCTGTACCTGTTTTGCCAACTGCACCGAAAGAATTGTTTTGCCGCTGCCGGCCAAACCCAGCAGTGCTACCAGGCGACAATTATCTGATACAATCCACTGCTTTAAAGTAGTTAATTCTTCAGTCCGTCCGTAAAAAACCGAAACATCTGGTGCTTGGCCCCAATCTTCCTGTCGGCGCCCGATCGCCATTTTGAATAGAGATCCTTTACCTCGGGGACTAAAGTCGATCGCTTCCTGCTCAGTGTGGTATGAAAACAGCAACTGATGCCTCAATTCCGACAGCTTTCCAGGCCCGTTCCCCCCGATCTGAAACTTTTTGTAAACTTCGCCGAGTCTTTTGCGAACGGCGATGTCGCTAATGCCAAGCTTGGTTGCGATGGTAGCCGTAGATTGACCGTCTAGAGCCATAAACACAGTTTCTAACTCGGCATCTGTGACTGCGCGCTGTTTGGCGATCGTTTGCACAAAGTTTTGAGGAATCGGAGTAGTCAAGGTAGGAATCTCGCCTGTACTAAAAATCTATCTTCTATTATATTGTGTGAGTTCTCGCGGGCAAACAATTGAATCGAATCCGCCAAAGTTCAGCTTGCTTTTTGTTTTTTGCGCCGTTTTAGATATATACAGCATATTCCAGGTTCATGAAGTACAGTAGCAGTTATATTGTGTGGTGTTAATCAGTAGGGTGCGTCGCTGCGACCTTTTAAATAGAACTTGCAGATTGACTCTGAAAGCGACGCACCTTACTTACTAAGTAGGTAGGCGCAAATAAACCAAACTATGTAACAAAATGTAAATGAACCGTAACCGTTGCGATTGCTTCGTTTCACTACGTTTCACTCGCAATGACTACTTATGTATTTTCTCACTCATCTACTTACAAGATTGTGTGTACTACATATACATGGAATATGCTGTATATACCCAATTATCGATCGTCATACCACTTCAAAAAAATAATGTAACTTTAGTAGAACCTATTGTAGGGTGGGTGGAGGCGCGGCGATTAATCTGTAGAACCAAACGATAAATCTCCAACCGCGCCTCCACCCACCGCTTTCCCCACAACCGGGTAAATTTACAATCCCTGAAAGCAGCGCTGTAAGTAGTAGGACACAATTAATTACACAAAACTATGGGCTACAAGCCTTGTCTAGCAAAGAATCAGTGTGTAATTAATTCTGTCCATTTACTTATCAGCCAAAAACCTTCGAACTAGCGCGGTATTCTTGGGCCGAAAGCAGCAGCCAACTCCCATCGCCCAAAAGTTCCAAAACCTGCTCGTGATATTTTACTAAACTCAATCGGTGACCGACACTCACAAAAGTAGTTTTAGTGGCTTGCAACTGCTCGTATAAATGTTGCTCGTTCTTCAAATCCAAAGCACTTGTCGCCTCATCCAAAATAGCATATCGCGGTTCCGTCAACAACAATCTAGCAAAAGCTAAACGCTGCTGTTCTCCCAGCGACAAAATCTCAGCCCAATCTAAATCCGCATCAAAACCGCCCAATCTGTCCGGCAAATCTGCTAAATTTACTGATGCTAAAACGCGGCGCAATTTTTCCTCATCAACCTCGCTGCTGGTGGCGGGATACAGAAGTTGCGATCGCAAACTGCCCAAAATCATATAAGGACGCTGCGGCAAAAACAACATTTCTCCCAGTTCCGGCCGCGCCAAACGGCCCGTTCCCGAGTCCCACAAACCCGCAATTGCCCGCAGCAAAGAACTCTTTCCAGCACCGCTTTGACCGACAATTAACAGTCCTTCCTCTGGCGACACAGCTACCGACAAATCCCTAATCAAAGTCTTTTGATGCTTCGGAGTATCTAAAGTAACGTGTTCCAGTGTCAACTGCGAATTTATAACTGTATCGATTGTTCTGAATTCGAGTTGAACAGCCTTTTTTTCATCTTTTAAAGACTCATTAAACGTAGCTAGACGATTAATTCCCGCTGCAAAAGCACTCAAGTCGTCGATATTATATACAACCAAAGAAAATGCCTCTAAAACCTGACGGAAAGCAAATTCAGCTTGAGTAATATCGCCGTATCTGATCTTGCCGGCAAAGTAGATAGAAGCGAGAAACAAAGAGGGAATAATATAAGTTGCATATTTATAACTAACTGTAAAATATTCCAGATTCCGCTGCCACCCAATTAGCAAATTAAAGTTCCGAACTGCTGCTAAAAAGCGGTGTTTCACCTGAACAGATTCCTGTGCTTCTCCCCGATAAAAAGCAATTGATTCTGCATTGTCCCGAATGTGAACCAAGCCATAGCGAAAGTCGGCTTCTTTCCGGAGCTGATTGAAGTTAAAAACTATCAACCTTTTGCCCATAATTACCATTACTGTCGTCCCGAAGACAGCATAAATGATTAGTCCGATCGAAAGATTTTTAGAAATAGACCACAGAATACCCGTAAATGAAATAACATCAATAACTGCTCCCAACATTAGCAGCAAAAAATATAAACTCGTGCTAGTAAAAGATTTGATATCTTCAGCGATTCGCTGGTCGGGATTGTCGATTTCTTTCTGAGAATTTACTTCGTAATAAGCGCGGTTTTGAAAATATCTATCCAGGAAACTATCAGTCATCCACTCTCGCCAATACAGTCCCAGTTTATCTTGGGTATAGCGGTAAATCACCACTATCGGAGTACCGATGATGAAAACTCCAGCATATACCCACATAAACCGCCAAAAAGTAGTCTGATCTTTTTCAGCAAGTGATGTCGTAAAAAAGTTACCAATGTAGCTAATTACTACGTTAATTCCGCTAACAGAGAGCGATAAAAATAGCAGCAGAGCTAACATGATCCACTGCTTCCAGCGCGGTATCAACTTGCTTCTGAAAAATCCAAAAGCAGCCAGCGGGAGGATTAGCATTAAACCAACGATCGCAATTGTCGGTGAGTAGATAATTCCTTTGATCAAAGTAGCTAAGCCAGCCGCAACCCCGTTAAAAGCCTCTGGAAAAAAGACTTGAGCGCCCAAACTGACAACACTGACAGCCACAAACATCGCGGCGAAGAGAAATATCAACAACAGCGCCACTAATCCTAAAAAAATTCTGCCGCCTCCAGGCTCTAAAGGATAAAAGTAAGGCTGGGCGATCGCAATAAATCTCTCCCACAACTGACGGTCAAATCGATTCATCTTTACTTTTTACAAAACTACTTCGACTGTTCTAACATATCAAGTTTTATTACCCATTGCCGCAGTAATTTGTTTGGGAGTTTCGCTAAAAAATTGGTTTCATCCACAGACGGATACTTGTTTTCCGAGTTAAGGAGACAAAAAAAGATTGGACGTTAGTTCAAGGTCTTAGATCGATCTGTCGAGTCAATTCTTTAATCTCAAATCTAAAATCTCAAATCGATGGGATCGGAAGAACTCGCGCTGTCGCCGGCCAACTCCGACTGCGATTGGCTGCTGTAAAATCGCTGGCTAATCCCTAAAAATACTTGTTTCATTACCCAATACAAAGCAGCAATTACTAGAAAGGTTACAGCCATTACTAAAACCGGACGCTTGCCAATCAAATCGTTCATTACGGTGTTAACCAGCGCATCGGGGTTAGTCAGAATGTCCCAACTGTTGAAGCGGATAAATCGCCCTAAATAAATGCCGATCGCCGAAAGTGCGTGTATAGTTATCTCCGTTGCCAGGATAAACTTACTCCAACCCTGTTGCTTCAAATAGTAACCCAAATTCATCACCGACAGCACGTAAGCCCCAAAGCCGGCCAGCATAAACGCCAAATATTGCGGAATCAAAGCCAATGTCACTACCCACACCGAGTAGCCCTCTTGAATCTGGCGGATCAGGTGAATGATATCAGTTAAAACGTAGGGCGCATTGGGCAAAAAGGCGATCGATGCAAAAAACCCGCCCCACCAGCGGAGAGAGCGAACTCCGCGCTGCCGGAGTACCCAGATGTCTAAAGCCATCAGTGCCAGCGTAATCGCGATCGCCCCCAAAACGTAAGTTTTGCCCACATCTTGCACAATGTGCTTCAGATAAGCCATAACATGGCGCGTGCTGGGCAAAAAAGTAGCGCCCAGGAGAAAGGCCGTACCCCACAGCAGCCAGCGCGATCGGGGTTTGCGGAACAGCAAAAAACTCAGGCCCAGCGGTACTAAAGCCAAAAACAAATTCCAAGACATCCAGCGGACATTATGTCCCATTGCTTCCAGCGCTTCCAGGATTAATCCCATCATGTCAATTTTTATACAGTTAAAGGTTTGATGCAGCACCGCTTCCTTAGCAGCTTCAATCTATCTTAGTCGTTAATTTGTAGGGTGCGTCAGCTTATGGCTCTTGGCTGTGCGCCTCAAAATCAAGAACTGCTGACGCACCCTACTAATGTCGAGTCAATCTAAAATCTCAAATCTCAAATCTAAAATCGACTGACGCACCCTACTAATGTCGAGTCAATCTAAAATCTCAAATCTCAAATCTAAAATCGACTGACGCACCCTACTACTGTCGAGTCAATCTCAAATCTCAAATCTCAAATCTAAAATCGATTGACGCACCCTACCAGTGTGGAGTCAATTCTAAAATCTAAAATCTAAAATCTAAAATCTAAAATCGACTGACGCACGCTACTACTCATACACTTTGTCGATCGGAATCTGAATCCTAAAAGTCGTTCCGCATCCTATGGACGAAATACACTCAATCTTCCCCTTGTGCTTTTCCACCACAATGGAGTGCGCGATAGACATTCCCAACCCCGTACCTTTCCCCACAGCTTTTGTAGTAAAAAACGGGTTAAAAATTCGATCGACTATCGCCTCGGGAATGCCCGTACCGTTGTCCGAAATTTCCACCATCGCAGTCTTCTGGGCTGTTACACCAGTGCAAATAGCAATCCGGCCCTTCTCGATCTGCGATCGTGGAACCGATAACTTTTGATATCGTTCTTCAATAGCATCAATTCCATTAGCAATAATATTCATAAACACCTGATTGAGTTGGCTTGCATAGCACTCCACCGGCGGTAGTTTCCCAAACTCCTTAATTATTTCAATTTCGGGGCGGCTGTCCCGACTCTTCAAGCGGTGCTGCAAAATTAACAAAGTGCTGTCAATTCCCGCGTGAATATCGACCGGCTTCATTGCGGATTCGTCCAGCCGCGAGAAATTCCTGAGCGACAACACAATTTGGCGAATGCGGTCGGTTCCTACCTGCATCGAACCCACAAGTTTTGTTAAATCCTCAGCCATGAAACCTAAATCAATCTCTTGAATGCGAGCGACAATTTTTGAATTAGGTTCGGGATACTCATGTTCGTAAAGAGTCACCAGATCGAGCAACTGTTGTGTATACTGTTTGAGATAATCAATATTAGCGTGAATGAAGTTAACGGGATTGTTAACTTCGTGAGCGATGCCGGCAACTAATTGCCCCAAAGAAGACATTTTTTCAGTTTGAATGAGCTGAGTTTGAGTAGATTGCAATTCCAGCAGCGCTGACTCTAAATCTCGAGCTTTTTCTCTTTCTCGTCCCTCGCTTTGTCGCAGTGCTTCCTCTGCTTGCTTGCGAGTCGTAATATCCTGGGAAACTCCAATTATCACCTTAGCCTGACCGTCAGCATTCCTGCTAAAAATAGTATCCCGACTTTGCAGCCACAAAAAATGACCGTCTGCTGCCCGCATCCGGTACTCAATTTCCCTAATTTCGCCATCTTCAACTCCTACAAGGATCGCGTGATGTTTGAGAATTTTCGGCAAATCTTCCGGGTGTACTAACTGAGGAATCAGTGACGACTCCATCGCTGTAAGGTCGTCAAACCTATAGCCCAAAAGCTCGAGCAGTGAATTATTAGTGTAGATATTTCGCTGTTCTTCCAAGTCGTAGAGATACAAAATACCGGGAGTAGCCGATGCTACTTTTTGAATGAACTGCTGGCTTTCTTGCAAAGCTAACTCAGCTTGTTTGCGATCGGTAACATCAACGGCGATGCCGTCCCAAAGAATATCCCCGTTTTCTTTAGCTTCAGGACGCGACATTATCTGAAACCAGCGAATCTTGCCTGAAGGCAGCACCATCCGTCCTTCCCACTGCCAAGGTTGCAAACTCTGAGCAGAAATAGCAACAGATGCCTCGTGATTTTGGCGGTCTTCGGGATGAATCAAATCTATTACCAAAGCCGCATTTTTCAGAACATCTTCTGGTTCTAATTCAAAAAGTTCTCGGCAAGCAGCACTTATGTAAGGAAAACTGAAAGATCCATCTGCACGCAACAAATATTGATAAATGATTCCCGGCAAATTAGCAGACAGCTTTTGGAATCTTGCCTCGCTTTCCCGCAGTGCTTCCTCTGCTTGTTTGCCTTCCGTAATGTCAGTAATTGAACCAACCATGCGGACTGCTTTTCCAGATTCGTCCCACAAAGCTTGTCCCCGACTGAGTATCCATTTGTAGGCACTGTTATAGCACCACCAGCGGTATTCGATGATGTAATGCGGCGTTTTCTTGTTTAAATGGTCTTGGAGAGCTTGCATTACTAAGGCTAAATCCTCGGGATGCGTGCCCTTGTTCCATTTGTCAAAGTAATCGACAGTTTGGCTGTGTTCGTATCCAGTGATTTGCTTAAATCGCTCGGACAAGAACACTTCCCCTGTTTGCAAGTTCCAGTCCCAAATTCCGTCATTGTTGCCTTTGAGTGCTAACTGCCAGCGTTCTTCAGTTTGCATCAATTGAGCAGTTCTCTGTTTGACTCTATTTTCTAGCTCTTGATTGAGTTGTTTGAGACTTTCTTCTGCCTGTTTGCGTTCGATCGCAATTCCTGCTAAATTTATGACCGCTTCTATCAATTGCAGCTCAAAAAATTGGGGGCTGCGCGGTTGGGCATAATACATTCCAAAAGTTCCCAAAACTTGACCTTGAGATGATAAAATAGGAGTAGAAAAGCAAGCTTTCAGTCCAAAACTCAAGGCTAAATCTCGATAATTTTCCCACAAAGGATCGGTGGCAATATCTGTAACGATCACCTGTTGGCGGCTAAAGGCAGCAGTGCCGCAGGAACCGACATTCGGGCCGATGGCTGTGCCGTGAATAGCAGCATTGTAACTGTCGGGCAAACTGGGCCCGGCTCCGTGCAGTAAATGTTCGCCGTCTGGAGCGAGAAGCAAAATCGAACCTATGATATCTCTAGATTGCTGTTCGATTATTTCAACTAAAGTATTTAAAGTATCGCCCAGAGGAGCGCCCTTAGCAATCATTTCTAAAATTTGTTTTTGACCGGTCAACCAATTTTCAGCTTGCTTGCGCTCCGTAATGTCGCGGGCTATCCAAATAACAGTGTTGTCCTGCATGGGCGAAATGTTAGCGACAAACCAAACTTCTTGGTTGTCAATTTGCAGGCTGTATTCTATGGAATGGGTCTGTTTTGTGTCGGCGGTAAGTTGAATTTGACTGAGGAAAAAATCTGCTGTTTCTGGTGGCATGATATCGTGCAGAGTTTTGCCTATAAGTTCCGCCGGCGGTTTGTATAAAAGTTCGGGATTTGTGGGCGCAATTTTCAGATAACGTCCCTCAATATCAATGACAAAAATTACGTCGTTCATGGCAGCGAACAATGCCCGCAATTCCGTTTCAGAAGCTTGCAGGGCGATTTCAGCTTGTTTGCGATCGCTAATATCCGTCCCGATACAAAGCAGTCCTGCCAAATTTCCCTTCGCATCTAATAAAGGTTGATTTTTCCACGCTATCCACACCCTTTCTCCATTGCTGCGGATGTTTTCATATTCGTTTTGGAAGTATTTTTCCGGCTGTGCTAAACAGTCTCGAATCATTGCCGCGAGGTCACTTTCTGATAAATCTGTTTTCGGTATAATTGTGCCGATCGCACTTTTGCCGATGATTTCTGCTTCTGAATACCCGAAAAAAGCTTCACCAAACTCGTTAAAAAAAGTAATCTTGCCTTCACTGTCTAACTGCACAATAATGCTGTTAGCATTCTCAACCAATTGTCGGTACTTAGCTTCGCTTGAACGCAGTTTCGCACGGCCGTACACCCAGCTAAAAACCCCCACCCCGCTCAAAAGTGCCAGCAAGTCGCCTCCAAAGAGCAGCCACCCCCGAAACGGCGAATTTGCAGGCCATCGTCCCGCCGGAATTGCTGCCAACTGCCAGGAACCGTTGGGCAAAGTCACTTCCAGCAGCACGGGATTGTCCTGAAAAATTGACTCGTCACCGAAAAACACTGCGCCGGATGCTCCTCTCCCGTCTTTGCCCCGCAGAGCGTATTGCAGCTTCGCTGAGGAGTCGTTGAGTCCTGCTTCCTCAATCAGGGAACTTTTGTCCGCGAACAGGCCTGTCAAGCCCCAGTAAACTCCTGTTTCGGGCTCGGCGCCGGAGGGTGTGAGAAAAATGGGCGATCGGCCGATCAACGTCTCGTCCCCCTCCAATAATTTCACGGGCCCGGCAAGCAAGGTTTTTCTGGTGTTAATGACCTCTTCGACTATTTGCCGCTGTTCGGGCAGCGCCGTCAAGTCAACCCCGATCGCCCCTTCATTTCCGTCGTGCGGATAAATGTAAGCGACTGTCGTGCCTTTAACTAAAGTTATGGCGCGAATGCCCGGTTGCTGTGCCATCAGAATTCTCGCCGTCGCTGCAAACTCTGCTTCGGTGATATTTGGGTTGTTGGAAAGATAAGCCCCCAAACCCCGCATCAAAAACAACCGGGAATTCAAAGAGCCTTCCAGCTTAGAACGGACTGTGCTGAGCCGTTCGAGGGTGCTAGCGCGGTTGTACTGAGAAAACCGCCGCTGTTCCGATCGGTCTAAAATACCAACTCCGATCAAAATGGCTACTGATGCCGAAATTGCTGCTAAATAGGGTGAAATTTGAAATTTTTTAATTTTAAAGTATTCCATCTGCCGGCGGTTAAGGTAGATATTTACGTCTTTAGATAGATTTAGTTTAGTTCCATTTCTATAGGCCGATGCAAGATTTCCCGCATACCGGGCTTTTCGCGAGCCGGCGCGAGTTTTTTTTGTTCTAGGACGCCCGCCGAACGCTGGCGATCTGTAAACCTCTAATCCTCAATTCTTTGGACAAAGTTTTAAATCTCAAATCGACTGACCGAAAGTAATGCGATCGTAAGCCCCGGATTCATTCCTTCGCAGACTCAGGACGGGATCGATCTAAAATCTAAAATCTAAAATCTAAAATTGGTTGACTCGCCATTTATCGGGTAGGGTGCGCTCCCCCAACGCTGTGGTGCGGGAGCGCGCACCCGAAATACGGGAGTTATTAGCTAAAATAGGGTTAGCAATAATTTTTTTCAGCGCTACGGCGAATCAAAATAGGGGCAATTTGATGCAGGAACAGTTGATGGAAGCGATCGCACCTTACCGCGATCGCGTAGATTATCTAGAAGTTCGGCTCGAACAAAGCGAGTCAACTGCGATTAGTTTTCGCGGCCCTCAGTTAGATGCTGTCAACCGCAGTTTCAGTCTCGCCGGCGGCATCCGCGCCTGTCACAAAGGCGGCTGGAGTTTTGTAACTTTTAACGGTTTAGCTGAGTTAAAAAACCGCATTGAAGAAGCTGTAGTGCAGTCTCGTTTGGTTGGCAGCGAAAAAACTCTACTCGCAGATGTTACCCCGATTCAAGATTACGTAGCAGTGGAATTGGGTCGCGATCCGCGCTCTATTACTCTAGCCGAAAAGCGCAAGTTGCTCGAATCTTACAACCAGTTGCTGTTAGATTACGACCCGCGAATTCAGACGACAATGGCCGGTTACAGCGACAGATTCGGGATTACTTATTTTGTGAATTCTCAAGGTACTTGCATCGCTCAAGAGCGCTTGGACGTGACGGGGCGTTTCGGGGCGATCGCCCGCGGCGAGGGCGGTGTCGTCCGCCAAGGGTTTGAGTCGATTCACTCGCGATCGGATTACGATGTCTTGACAAATATTGAAGATCGTGTTAAGAGTGCGGCCGTTCGAGCTGTAGGCCAACTAGAGGCAAAATCGGTGAAAGGCGGTCAGTATCCGGTGATTTTAGACCCTTATTTGTCGGGGGTTTTTATTCACGAAGCTTTCGGGCATTTGTCGGAAGCAGACGGCATTTACGAAAACCCGAAAATGCAGGAATTGCTGACTTTGGGCAAGCCTGTGGCGATCGAACAATTGAATGTAATTGACGACGCAACTGTGCCGGGATTGCCGGGAACTTTGAAATACGACGACGAAGGTGTGCCGGCTCAGTGCAAGCATTTAATTAAAAATGGAGTTTTAGCCGCTCGGATGCACAATCGCGAGACTGCGGGCAAAATGGGCGAAAGTCCGACGGGAAATGCCCGGGCTCTGAGCGCTACTTTTATGCCTTTGGTGCGGATGACTAATACTGCGATCGAGTCTGGCGAACATTCTTTTGACGAAATGGTTGCCGACATTGACGAAGGAGTGTATGCAGTGCGGATGTTGGGAGGACAAACCAACGGCGAAATGTTTACCTTTGCGGCGGCTCAAGGTTTTATGATTCGCGACGGCAAATTGGCAGAACCGGTGAGCGATGTCACTTTAAGCGGCAATGTATTTCAGACGTTAAAGGATATTGAGTCGATAGGAAACGACTCGGTTTATGCCTACGGCGGTTGCGGTAAAGGCGGCCAGAACGGTTTAGCCGTAAGCGTCGGCGGCCCCCATTTGCGGATTAAAAATGTCGTCGTCGGAGGAAGATAATCATTAGTCATTAGTCATTAGTCATTAGTCATCAGTCATTAGTCATTAAGCTGTGGCGGCATTTAAATTGTATGTTAAAAAACAATTAAACTCTTTTGGGTTGGGCGTCTCGCCCGCCATGAATATACAATTTAAATGCGCGACAGCTTAGTCATTAATTATTAGTTCAAAACTTACGCAACTGGCACATGGTGAAGGCGCGATCGCGCCCTCACGCCTCGCCTTAACCAGTCCGGGACACTGACAAGTTGACCGACGACTCAAAATCTACTATCGAGGGCTTCAGCTAGGCCGTTCGGTGTTTGGGAGACTTCATAAATTACAGAGAAATTGGGGAAGTGCGATCGCGATTATAGATACACCAGATTCCCGGTTTATGAAACACACCCCAGATACAGCGTATTCCAGGTTCATTAAGTACAGCAGCAGCTATATTGTGTGGTGTTAATCCTCCGGGTGCGTCGCTGCGAGATATTGGATAAAACTTGCAGATTGACTCTGAAAGCGACGCACCTTACACGGGCGATCGCTCTTCTTGTGTGTACTACATATACATGGAATATGCTGTATATATCCTCGGTAGGGACACGGCAATGCCGTGTCCCTACCAACCTGGAATACGCTGTATTACCAGACTTTCCCCCGATTTTTTGTTTAATTCCCCTTAACTCGCCTTCATCTGTACCCGATCGCTCTGCCTAGTGGGAATCTCAACTACAAATTCTGTACCCCGATCTGGCTGCGATAAACACCTCAAATCTCCGCCGTGCTTATCCACCACAATCTGATAGCTGATAGATAATCCCAAGCCAGTGCCTTCACCTACAGGTTTAGTTGTGAAGAAAGGACTAAACAGCCGCTTTCTTACCTCGCTCGTCATTCCCGGCCCATTATCTTTAACACTAATTCTTACGCAATCGCGATTCAGCATAGAAGTACGAATTGTAATCGTACTAGGCTGGTTTTTAATTTGCTCCCGGCTGCGTCCTTTGTCATAGTGATTCAACGCATCAATGGCATTGCTCAGCAAGTTCATAAATACCTGATTTAACTGACAGGCATAGCATTCTATTTTTGGTAAATCTCCGTATTCTTGAATAATTTGAATAGGCGGACAATCCGGCTTAGGTTTGAGCCGACTCTGCAAAATCACTAGAGTGCTGTCGATTCCCTCATGAATATTAACGGGTTTCATCTCAGCTTCGTCAAGGCGCGAGAAGTTCCGCAACGTCAGCACAATCTTACGGATACGTTCAGCCCCTACTTTCATCGAAGATAGCATTTTAGGCAGATCCTCTCTGATAAATTCCAGCTCTATTTTCTCAATTAAAGCTTCGATTTCAGGGTGATTATGGGCATCGTGCTGCTGGTAAAGATTGATTAAACCCAATAGCTCTTGAGTGTACTCATTGACATAAGTTAAGTTGCCATAGATGAAGTTAACAGGATTATTAATTTCGTGGGCAACACCGGCAACAAGCTGTCCTAAGCTAGACATTTTCTCAGTCTGAATAAGCTGAGCTTGGGTGCGCTGTAAATTTTCGAGTGCCATTTCTAGTTGAATAGCTTTTTCTCGCTCTCGCGCTTCCGATTGCTGCAATTTCTCCTCTCTTTCTTGGCGGGAGCGCTCGTTTTCCTTTAGCTGTTGTACGTGGGACAATGTTTTGTTAATTGTAATTTCTAAATCCTGAAAATTTATAGGCTTAGTCAAAAAATCAAAGGCTCCGGCGTTCATCGCCTTTCTAATATTTCCCAAGTCGCCATAAGCCGATATAACTATTGTTTTGACTAGGGAAGCTATCTGATTAAGTTTCCCCAACAAAGCGATCCCATCCATAACTGGCATATTAATGTCAGTCAGCACAATGTCTATATCCGGTTGTTCTTGTAATTTTGCCAGCGCTTCTACGCCATTATACGCAAAAAAAACCTGGTATTCTTCCGCGCGGATCTTTTTTCTAAATTTCTGGGAAATTAGAGATTCTAAATCTGGCTCGTCATCTACAAACAGTATTTTTGCTGACATATTGCGATATTTTTCGGTCGGATGCGACATTTTTTCCCCTTGCATTGATTAACTTATCCGAGTAATATTTATATACTTTAAGTTCTATTATATATTATTGCAAGAGTCATTAAAAAGCTGATTTCTACAATGGCAAACCTAACGGCTGTAATAGGCTCTCTCGTTTGGTAGAGGGCGATTGATTAGCTCAAGTCTAGTTCAGCCTTAGTTTGTGTGATTGGAATTTCAATCCAGAACTCCGCTCCTTCCCCCACCTCTGAAACACACTTCAATGTGCCCCCATGCTTTTCCACTATAATTTGGTAGCTGATATAGAGACCCAAACCAGTACCCTGACCTACAGGCTTAGTAGTAAAAAAAGGTTCATAAATACGGTCTTTCACATCTGCGGTCATTCCCAGCCCATTGTCCCGAATTTGAATGACGACACGGGAATTTTCCTCTAGCAGAACAGTGCGAATAGTAATGGCGAGTTGGCGGGCGGAGATGTCATCTAATGACCGTTGTTTATTGTACTCATTCAAAGCATCAATCGCATTAGAAAGAATGTTAATAAACACCTGGTTAAGTTCTCCAGCATAGCATTCCACTAAAGGCAGATGGCTGTACTCCTCGAACGCTTGAATCTGTGGACGCGCTGTCGTTGTTTGAAGTCGATTATCCAAAATCAGCAGGCTACTTTTGATCCCTTCGTGAATATCAACAGACTTTATGTTAGCTTCATCCAGCCTTGAGAAGTTACGCAAAGACAAAACAATCTTGTGAATGCGGTTAACACCACATTTCATCGAAGCCAGAATTTGGAATAAATCTGCTATCATAAATTCTAAATCTATGGCTTTGATTTCAGCTTCAATCTCAGAACTGGGTGGGTTGTACTGCTGCTGATAGAGATTTAGCAGGTGGATTAGGTTGTGGATATAATCACTGACGTGGCTAATATTGCCATAGATAAAGCTAGCAGGGTTGTTAATTTCATGAGCAATTCCCGCAACCAGTTGACCCAAAGAAGACATTTTTGCGGTCTGAATTAGTTGAGCTTGGGTCTTTTTTAGCTCTTGCAGACCTTGTTGTAAATCCTGAGCTTGTTCTCTAGCGCGAGCTTCTGATTCCCGCAAGCGCTGGTTTTCTTTTAAGTGTTGCACGTCACGCAGCGTTTTGTTGATAGTAATCTTTAAATCCTCCAAATCTATCGGCTTGGTTAGAAAGTCAAAGGCACCTAAGTTCATGGCATTTCTGATATTTTCCATGTCGCTATAGGCTGATATAACTATTGTTTTCAGGGGTAGGTCTATTTGATTAAGTCTAGATAGTAAAGTCAGGCCATCCATTTCAGGCATATTAATGTCGGTCAATACTATATCCAGATCCGGGTGTTCTTTCAATTTTTCCAGCGCTTCTACACCATTACAGGCAAAAAAAATCTGCCATCCTTCCGTGCGGATATTTTTTCTAAATACCTGGGAAATTAGATATTCTAAATTTTCTTCGTCATCTACAAACAGTATTTTTGCTGACATATTAATCTCTCAGTTGCTAGTAGAACCCTGAAGGCAGAAGGAAGATGGAGAGGATGGGAAGGTACCAATTACAAATTATGTTTCATTGTGAATTTACTCCAAATTGATTATTTTATTTTTCAGGCTTTCAAAATTAACAGGTTTAGTAATATAGTCATCAGCTCCATAAGCAATTGCGGTTTGGTAATTTCTTTCATCTCCATAAGCGGTAATCATAAAAACTTTTAGATCTGGAAACTTTTCTTTGATAATTCTGAGCAGTTCTATCCCATTCATCCCGGGCATATTAATATCCGACAAAATCAAAACAATCGACGCTTCTTTATTGTTTTCTAAGTAGTCTAATGCTGCCTCTGCTGACAGAGCAAAATAAAATTGAATTTGCCCTGCTTTGATTTCTTTTCTAAATTTTTGAGTAAACAAAGACTGAATATCTTCCTCGTCGTCTACAACCATTACTTTCATTTTTTTACTCCTGAATTTCTGCGGTTTTTTTGGGCAATGTGATGATAAACTCTGTGTATTTTCCTACTTCTGTTTCGACTTTTAGTTCTCCGCGATGTTGCTGGACAACAACATCGTGACTGATAGAAAGACCGAGACCAGTACCTTCTGCCGGTGGCTTTGTCGTAAAAAATGGATTGAAAATTTTATCGAGTACCTCTGGCGTTATCCCTGCGCCATTATCGCGAATGCGGATTTCAATCCGACCGTCCAGATTGCGAGTTTTCACGTCAAGTATAGGTAAAAATTCTGACCCCATTTCTTGTTGCTTTTTATGGGCTGCATAGCAAGCATTGCTAATAATGTTAAGAAACACCCTAGCTATGTCTTGTGGCACGACCTCTACTGCGCCAATGTCATTGTCATAGTCAGTTTCTATGGTAATGTTAAAATTAGCTTCCTTGGCTCGCATCCCGTGATAGGCTAGATTGATATATTCGGTCAATAAACTATTGATATCTGTGGCTTCCCAATGACCGCTTTGTCCTCTCGAATGCAACAGCATATTGCCAACGATTTTGTCAGCTCTTTTACCGTGTTGATTGATTCTTTTAAGATTTTCTTTGAGAAATGTTAATAGCTCGGCAATATATTCATTGGTTTCCGGCTCTAACCGTTCTCCTTGATTTCCCAGTTCTTCAAACAGTTCTTCGGTTAATTCAGCAGAAACTTCTGAGAAATTGTTGACAAAATTTAAGGGATTTCTGATTTCGTGGGCAATTCCGGCTGTTAAACTACCCAGAGAAGCTAGTTTTTCTTGGACGATAATCTGATTTTGCATAGCTCTGAGATTTTCTTCGATCCGCTGGCGCTCTTGAATTTCATTCTGCAATTGTTCGACAGTATGGCTGAGTTCAGATGTACGTTCCTCGACTTTGATTTCTAGTTCCTCATTAGCCTTTTGCAGTGCTTCTTGGGCTTGCTTGCGCTCGGTGATATCGCGGACGATCGCCACATATTGTTGCAGATCCTGATTGGAAAGGGAAGCATCTTGAGAGAATCGATCGGAGATGGCAACTTCTAGAATGCGCGAGCTACCATCAGACAACTTGAGAGTTTGTTCGCTGCGACTGAGCCACTCTTCTGGCTGAGCCTCTAATCCGGGTAATAATTTGTTGAGGTAAGACCCCATTAGCCTAGTAGAATCTGTTCCGAAGACGCTTTCAGCAGCGGGATTAGTCTGGCGAATTACACCTTTTTCATCCAGCACTACGATCGCATCTAGGGCAATGGTAAATAGCTGTTCTGCACCCTCTCGTGCTTCGTCCATTGAGACGACTTGGGGTAAACTCGTCCAGCAGGCAACTGCCACACCTACAAAAGCAACTAACAAAACCAGCACTACTAATAGATTCAATCCAACACTAGAGTTAGCATATAATCTGATGCCAAAAATCCAGCCCACAGCGACGGCGCTGACAATCAGCAAGATCAAAATTACAACCTGAAACGCCACAAAATCTGGCATTTTGCTCTGGCTTCTTTTGCGGTAAAGCCGAATCCACCACGACGGATGGAAGGGGGCAAAAGCAATGCGACTTATCCCTGCATCTACTGCCAAAACGGCAAGGGGAAAAAACAACCCAATGATAAAGTCTTGCCAGCCCCAAGCCAAGCCTCCGACTACCAGCACCACCGCATCTACTATGAAGAATGCCAGCGACCACCAAGGCCACCGAACTTCTGGCTTATCCCGCCGCAGCCACAGTGAGAGATGGAATATCATCAGGCACACAACCAAGCCAACATTAGTAATCGCCACAAGCCGAGGCACATTTCCCCAAGCTAGACAGATTAAACTGAGAAGCAAAACCAGCACAAGGCCATATCCAAATACGCCTCGTCGGGATACAACTGCGAATGTTTGCGAAATATGTCCGTCTACGGCAAGTTGGTACAACATCCGAGGGCAGTTGGAAACTATGGTCGCGCAACTCAGAAGACAGCTAGCGACCACCAGAAACGTGACGAGGGAGGGAACCCAGGGCCCCCACAATACCTGACAGGCAGCTAATAAATTCAAGAATACGTCATCTTTCAGACCGGGATCGGTGGCCAAGCGCATCAGTACCCAAGCGCCTCCTAAAATCACAGGCAGCATCCCCAGTGCGGAAATTTTGAGAAACTGCAAGGTTTTAGTAGGGTTGCGGCTATCCGCTACGAAACTGGCGGCGGAGTCACAGCAGTAGAAGATGTATGTACCAAAGTAAAACCACTTAGCCCAGTCAATAAAGGTGAATGGCGGCCAAGTTGCGGGGAAAAATCCGGGACTGTTTGCGGAAAAAGCTAACCAGAATAGACCATAAATGGAAAAAACGGATAATACGCCGACTGTGGGCAACACAAAAAAGGCGTGCAGAATACTTAAGGCGCGAGTGCCGCTGAAGGTCAAAATGAAGGGTAGGAGCGTGAAGGTAATATTTAGTAAAGTTTCAGGACAGCTAAAACCTAAACTATTGAGGTTGACTTTGATTAGCTGCGTCAGTACGATCGCAGAAATTGGCAGTGTTGCTACCCAGCTTAAAAAGTATCCGATCGCTGCATAGCTTCCCAGACCCGGATAATTTTTCAGCAGTCGGGCGGTATAGTTGGGCGTTCCCCCAGCCATGTCTGGGAAATACTCACCGATGCGTTTTACCTGTACGTTGAGCATCATACCCATGATAATACCGGGCAACCAAACGAAGATGGCGCTAGGCCCAATCGCTGCTTGGATCGCTGTGGCGATGGTAAACCAATTGGCGTGACCGGTGAGTCCAAAACCCGATGTTTCCACCGCACTCAGGCTTCGAGGCAGGCGCATGAGCGATCGGCTATTAAGATTTTCTCTTGGGAAAGGCTGAGTTGGTTCTGAGTGGTAGCCGTTTTCCGGCTGGTGTCGGATGCCTATCGCCATCAATTTTACCTATTATTTTTTGGATGTTGCAATCGCTACCCCGATATTCAGCTTTAGAGAGTTCAACTTTTTTTTGTTAAGTATTTTTGCTACTCTTAAATTTTGGCAAAGCTGCCTTTCCCAGTCAACCATGAAAATCTATCTCAATCCATCTTCAATATTACATTTTATTTCTGACTTCTGGCTTTTGCTAATTTCGCGTTCTTTTAGCCATGCCGTTTAGGGCTTCGGCTAAGTTGTTGGGCGTTTATGGACTTCCGGTATTACAAAGAAATTGGAAAAATGCGATCGCGCTCTAGATTTTACCAGGCTTTACCCTGATTTTTTGTTTAACTCCGCTTAACTCGCTTTCATCTGTACCCGATCGCTCTGCCTAGTGGGAATCTCGATCGCAAATTCTGTACCCCGCTCTGGCTGCGATCGACACCTCAAATCTCCGCCGTGCTTATCCACCACAATCTGATAGCTGATGGAGCATCCCAAGCCAGTGCCTTCACCCACAGGTTTAGTTGTAAATAAAGGACTAAACAGCCGCTTTCTTACCTCGCTCGTCATCCCCGGCTCATTATCTTTAACACTGATTCTTACCCGAATTATTGAACAATAACTGAATATCTTCCTCGTCGTCTACAACCATTACTTTCATTTTTTTACTCCTGAATTTCTGCGGTTTTTTTGGGCAATGTGATGATAAACTCTGTGTATTTTCCTACTTCTGTTTCGACTTTTAGTTCTCCGCGATGTTGCTGGACAACAACATCGTGACTGATAGAAAGACCGAGACCAGTACCTTCTGCCGGTGGCTTTGTCGTAAAAAATGGATTGAAAATTTTCTCGAGTACCTCTGGCTTTATACCTGCGCCATTATCGCGAATGCGGATTTCAATCCGACCTTCCAGATTTCGAGTTTTCACGTCAAGTAGAGGTGAAAATTCTGACCCCTGTTCTTGTTGCTTTTTATGGGCTGCATAGCAAGCATTGCTAATAATGTTAAGAAACACCCTAGCTATGTCTTGTGGCACGACCTCTACTTCGCCAATTTCCTTGTCGTAGTCAGTTTCTATGGTAATGTTAAAATTAGCTTCCTTGGCTCGCATCCCGTGATAGGCTAGATTGATATATTCGGTCAATAAACTATTGATATCTGTGGCTTCCCACTGACCGCTTTGTCCCCTCGAATGCAACAGCATATTGCCAACGATTTTGTCAGCTCTTTGACCGTGTTGATTGATTTTTTTAAGATTAGCTGTGAGGTCGGTTAATAGCTCGGCGATATCCTCACTGGTTTCAGGATCTAAACGTTCTGCTTGATTTTCAATTTTTTCAAACAGTTCTTCGGTTAATTCAGCAGAAACTTCTGAGAAATTGTTGACAAAGTTTAAGGGATTTCTGATTTCGTGGGCAATTCCGGCTGTTAAACTACCCAGAGAAGCGAGTTTTTCTTGGACAACAATCTGATTTTGCATAGCTCTGAGATTTTCTTCGATCCGCTGGCGCCCTTCAACTTCATTCTGCAATTGCTCTACAGTATGGCTGAGTTCAGATGTACGCTCCTTGACTTTAATTTCTAGTTCCTCATTAGCTTTTTGTAGGGATTCTTGGGCTTGTTTGCGATCTGTGATGTCGCGCACGATCGCGACATATTCTTGTAGCTCTTGATTGGAAAGCGAAGCATCTTGGGAGAATCGGTTTGAGATGGCAACTTCCAGGATGCGCGAGTCGCGATCATCGCGCAGGTTAAGAGTTTGTTCGCTGCGGATGGGCCACCGTTCTGGCTGAAAAGCCAATCCGGGGAGTAGTTTGTTCAAGTGACGCCCGATTAATTGACCCGTGCTTAACTCAAATAGACGCTCAGATGCTGGGTTAGCCTGACGAATCATCCCATTTTCATCCAGCACTACAATCGCATCTATGGCAATTACAAACAGTTGTTCCGCCGCCTCTCGTGCCTCGTCCATCGAGACAACTTGGGGTAAGCTCGTCCAGCAGGCAACAGCCACCCCGACAAAAGTGACTGTCAAGATCAGCACTGCCAAAAGATTAGAGCCAACGCTAGAGTTACCATCTAATTGGGATCTAAAAACCCAGCCAATACTGACGGCGCTACAGACTAGCAAAATCAGAACTATAACCTGAAACGCCACAAAATCTACGATCTGGCTCTTACGCCCCGCCCTGTAATGCCGAATCCACCAGGCTCGATGGAACGGCGCAAAGGCAATGCGACGGATAACCGCATCCACTGCCAAAATAGCCAGAGGCAACAGCAAGCCAATCGTCACGTCTTGCCAACTCCAGCCCAAGCCTCCGACAACCAGAATAACTGCAACTAAAAAGAAGAAACCTGCCCCCCACCAAGGCCATCGCACTTCTGGCGCTCCTCGCCGCAGCCACAGTCCCAGATATAGTGCCATCAACACAATCAGGTAACTAGCACCACCGACCACCACGATATCGGTTACATCTCCCCAAAGCAGACCGATCGAACTGAGTAAAAGGCAAAATACCAGGGCCGGTTCCAGAACGCCCCGTCGGGAGATGAAAGCGAAGACGGGGGAAACGTACCCGTCTAGAGCGAGTTGGTACAAGATGCGGGGGGAGTTGGAAACCGCAGTGGCGGAACAAAGAAGGCAGCTTGAGGCCAGCAGGAGTGTGACGATTAATGAAGCTGACTGACCCCAGAATGGTGAGGCGGCAGCTAATAGGTTCTTAAACGAGTCCTCGCCCAGTTCTGGGGAGGTTGCTAAGCGCATCAGTACCCAGGAACTCCCCAGATACACGGGTGGAATCAGCCAAGCGGCTAAGTTCATAACCCGCAAAGTTTCAGTTGGACGGCGGCTGTCGGCGACAAAGGAGGAAGCAGTTTCACAGGCGCAGGCACCGTAGACCGCAAAGAATGACCACTTTGCCCAGTCAACAAAGGTTAAAGTTGGCCAACTGGTGGGGAAAAATCCGGGGCTATTTGGGGAGAGAGCTAACCATCCCATGCCTTGAATGCTAAACACCAGTAGGAATCCCACTGCCGGGATAATGAAAAATGCGTGCAGGATCGCTAAGGCGCGACTGCCGCTAAATGCCAGAATATAAGCGATTAGTGTGAATCCAATTCTTAGCGGCGTTTCTGGACAGGGGATGCCCAAGGGTTCTAGGTTAGCTTTGATTAGCGCCGTAATTACGATCGCGTTTATTGACGGATATAGTGCCCAGCCAGCGAAGTAGCCGATCGCCACATAGCTGCCCAGAAGCGGATAG
This sequence comes from Microcoleus sp. N3A4, assembly GCF_036701805.1. Taxonomy (NCBI): domain Bacteria; kingdom Bacillati; phylum Cyanobacteriota; class Cyanophyceae; order Oscillatoriales; family Microcoleaceae; genus Microcoleus; species Microcoleus sp. N3A4. The sequence goes on along the minus strand of NZ_JAUBRJ010000010.1, from coordinate 25,531 downwards.
TTGCTCAGTAGCCCGGTGATATAGTTAGGCGTTCCGCCGGACATTTCTGGCCAGTGTTCCCCTAAGCGTTTCACTTGCAGGTTCAGCATCACCCCCACCAGTACGGCGGGCAGCCATACCAAAATCGCATTTGGCCCAAGAGCCGCGTGCATTGCAGGTGCAATGGTAACCCACAAGATATGACCAGTCATCCCGAAGCCCCACGTTTCAAGGGGACTCAGGGTTCTCGGCAGGCGCATGAGCGATCGGCTATTAAGATTTTCTCTTGGGAAAGGCTGAGTTGGTTCTGAGTGGTAGCCGTTTTCCGGCTGGTGTCGGATGCCGATCGCCATCAATTTTACCTATTATTTTTTGGATGTTGCAATCGCTACCCCGATATTCAGCTTTAGAGAGTTCAACTTTTTTGTATTAAGTATTTTTGCTACTCTTAAAATTTTGGCAAAGCTGCCTTTCCCAATCAACCATAAAAATCTATCTCAATCCGTCTTCAATATTACATTTTATTTCTGACTTCTGGCTTTTGCTAATTTCGCGTTCTTTTAGCCATGCCGTTTAGGGCTTCGGCTAAGTTGTTGGGCGTTTATGGACTTCCGGTATTACAAAGAAATTGGAAAAATTCGATCGCGCTCTAGATTTTACCAGGCTTTACCCTGATTTTTTGTTTAACTCCGCTTAACTCGCTTTCATCTGTACCCGATCGCTCTGCCTACTTTAACACTGATTCTTACCCGAATTATTGAACGAAGACTGAATATCTTCCTCGTCGTCTACAACCATTACTTTCATTTTTTTACTCCTGAATTTCTGCGGTTTTTTTCGGCAATGTAATTATAAACTCTGTGTATTTTCCTACTTCTGTTTCGACTTTTAGTTCTCCGCGATGTTGCTGGACAACAACATCGTGACTGATAGAAAGACCTAAACCAGTACCTTCTGCCGGTGGCTTTGTCGTAAAAAATGGATTGAAAATTTTATCGAGTACCTCTGGCTTTATACCTGCGCCATTATCGCGAATGCGGATTTCAATCCGACCGTCCAGATTTCGAGTTTTCACGTCAAGTAGAGGTGAAAATCCTGACCCCTGTTCTTGTTGCTTTTTATGGGCTGCATAGCAAGCATTGCTAATAATGTTAAGAAACACCCTAGCTATGTCTTGTGGCACGACCTCTACTGAGCCAATGTCATTGTCATAGTCGGTTTGTATGGTAATGTTAAAATTAGCTTCCTTGGCTCGCATCCCGTGATAGGCTAGATTGATATATTCGGTCAATAAACTATTGATATCTGTGGCTTCCCAATGACCGCTTTGTCCCCTTGAATGCAACAGCATATTGCCAACGATTTTGTCAGCTCTTTGACCGTGTTGATGAATTTTTTTAAGATTCAGTTTGAGATCGGTTAATAGCTCGGTAATGTATTCATTGGTTTCCGGCTCTAATCTTTCTCCTTGATTTCCCAGTTCTTCAAATAGTTCTTCGGTTAATTCAGCAGAAACTTCTGAGAAATTGTTGACAAAGTTTAAGGGATTTCTAATTTCGTGGGCAATTCCGGCTGTTAAACTGCCCAGAGAAGCGAGTTTTTCTTGGACGATAATCTGATTTTGCATAGCTCTGAGATTTTCTTCGATCCGCTGGCGCTCTTGAATTTCATTCTGCAATTGTTCGACAGTGTGGGTGAGTTCAGATGTACGCTCCTCGACTTTGATTTCTAGTTCCTCATTAGCCTGTTGCAGGGCTTTTTGGGCTTGTTTGCGATCGGTGATATCGCGGACGATCGCCACATATTCTTGCAGATCCTGATTGGTTGTCGAAGCGCTTTGAGAGAATCGGTCTGAGATGGCAACTTCTAGAATCCGCGAGTCGCGATCGGGTTGGTTGAGAGTTTGTTCGCTGCGACTGAGCCACCGATCGGGCTGAGCCCCTAATCCGGGTAGAAATTTGTTGAGGTAAGACCCAATTAGCCTAGTAGAATCTATTCCGAAGACGCTTTCAGCAGCGGGATTAGTCTGGCGAATTACACCATTTTCATCCAGCACTACGATCGCATCTAGGGCAATGGTAAAGAGTTGTTCTGCACCCTCTCGTGCTTCGTCCATTGAGACGACTTGGGGTAAACTCGTCCAGCAGGCGATCGCCACCGCCACAAAAGCAACTAACAAAAGCAGCGCCAGCAAAAGATTAGAACCAACACTAGAGTTAGCGTTTAATCTGATCCCAGAACCCCAACCGATCGCCACAGCGCTACAGACCAGTAAAATCAGGATTACCACTTGAAACGTTACAAAATCTGCGACCAGGCGATTGCTCTGCGTCCTGTAAAGTTTAATCCACCACTCCGCATGGAAGGGGGGAAAGTTTATGCGTCGCATCGCCCCATCCGCTGCCCACAAGACGATCGGAAACAGTAGACCCAGGATGAAATCTTGCCACCCCCAAGCCAATCCGCCACAAACCAAAACAACCGTCTCTACCATAAAGAAGCCTAGAGACCACCACGGCCACAGAACCTCTGGCCGCTTTCTTTGCAGCCACAGTGCCAGATGGACTGCCATAATCGAGACAAGGTAACTCACACCTGCCACGACTACTATATGAGCTAAGTCCCCCCAAATTAGAAAGAATAGGCTGACAAACAGCGTAGCCATCAGGGCTGGGCCCAAAACTCCCCGTCGAGACACCACAGCGAAGACGGGGGAAATCTTTCCGTCTACGGCAAGTTGATACAAAATGCGGGGACTGATGGAAAAGCAAGTTGTCGAAGAAAGCAGCCAGCCGGAGATTACTAGGAATGTTACGAGCAGGGGGGCTGAATCGCCCCAGAAAGGTCGGGCTGCTACTATCAGACTTGAGAACGGATTGGCGGCGATCTCTGGAGTAATGGGCGATCGCATCACGATCCAGGAAACACCCAGAAAGGTCAGAGGCATAAAACCCGTCGAGATTCTCAAAAACCGCAGCGTTTCCCCAGGACGGCGGCTATCAGCGACAAATGAAGCAGCCGTTTCACAGGCATAAACTATAATCGTTGCAAAGAAGTACCATTTTAGCCAGTCCAAAAAGCTGACGCTGGGCACGGTGGTGGGAAAAAAGCCCGGACTGCTTGGAGAGAAGGCTAACCAGCCCAACCCTTGAACGGAAAAAGTAAATAAGAATCCAATCGCCGGGATGATGAAAAATAAATGCAGGATGCTCAACCCCCTAGTGCCGCTCCAAGCCACAATCAGGGGTAGCACTGTAAATCCAATTTGCAATAGCCGCTTCGGAAAAGTAATCCCCAATGGCTCCAGGTTGGTGGCGATCGTGTCTGTGAGCAGGATGGCGTTAAACGCCCCACCACAAGCCCAGCCTATGTAATATCCCAGGGCTGCATAAAGTCCTATAGCCGGGTAGTTTTTTAGCAGTCGAGTGGTATAGTTCGGCGTTCCTCCGGCTACGTTTGGCCAATGCTCGCCTAAGCGTTTCATTTGCAAGTTCAGCATCATACCGACGAGCATTCCAGGCAAGCAGATTAAAAGCGCCCCAGTTCCGAGAGCGCCTTGGATCGCCGGGGCAAGGCTCAGCCAACCGAGATGAGAAGTCAGGCCAAAGCCCCAAGTTTCTAAGGAACTGAGGGTTCGCTCCAAACGCATAGGCGATCGCCTATCAAGATTTTCTCTTGGAGAAGGCTGAGTTGGTTCTGAGTTGTAGCCGTTTTCCGGCTCGTGTCGGATGCCGATCGCCATAAATTTTACCTATTATTTTTTGGATTTTGCAGTCCCCACCCCGATGTTCAGCTTTATAGAGTTCAACTTTTTTTTGTTAAGTATTTTTGCTAGTTTTTATGACCAGCGGAGCGCTGGTTGTCATTATCGTAACCCAAGTTTCTAGCTATTTCTGAAAAACGATCGCCATAGGTTCCCTTGAATGATGATGTGTTTTCGCCGGGACTTGCTCTCACCCGATTAAGTCGTTCGGTTTTGGGGGACTTCCGGTATTACAAAGAAATTGGAAAAATGCGATCGCAATCTAGATTTTACCAGGCTTTACCCTGATTTTTTGTTGAATTCCCCTTAACTTGCCTTCATCTGTACCCGATCGCTCTGCCTACTTTAAAACTGATTATTACCCGATTTTTTGAACAATAACTGAATATCTTCCTCGTCGTCTACAACCATTACTTTCATTTTTTTTACTCCTTAACTTCGGCTATCTTTTTCGGCAATGTAATTATAAACTCTGTGTATTTTCCTACTTCTGTTTCGACTTTTAGTTCTCCGCGATGTTGCTGAACGACAACATCGTGACTGATAGAAAGACCTAAACCAGTACCTTCTGCCGGTGGCTTTGTCGTAAAAAATGGATTGAAAATTTTCTCGAGTACCTCTGGCGTTATCCCTGCGCCATTATCGCGAATGCGGATTTCAATCCGACCTTCCAGATTTCGAGTTTTCACGTCAAGTAGAGGTGAAAATTCTGACCCCTGTTCTTGTTGCTTTTTATGGGCTGCATAGCAAGCATTGCTAATAATGTTAAGAAACACCCTAGCTATGTCTTGTGGCACGACCTCTACTGAGCCAATTTCCTTGTCGTAGTCAGTTTCTATGGTAATGTTAAAATTAGCTTCCTTGGCTCGCATCCCGTGATAGGCTAGATTGATATATTCGGTCAATAAGCTATTGATATCTGTGGCTTCCCAATGGCCGCTTTGTCCCCTCGAATGCAACAGCATATTGCCAACGATTTTGTCAGCTCTTTGACCGTGTTGATGAATTTTTTTAAGATTCAGTTTGAGATCGGTTAATAGCTCGGTAATGTATTCATTGGTTTCCGGCTCTAATCTTTCTCCTTGATTTCCCAGTTCTTCAAATAGTTCTTCGGTTAATTCAGCAGAAACTTCTGAGAAATTGTTGACAAAATTTAAGGGATTTCTGATTTCGTGGGCAATTCCGGCTGTTAAACTGCCCAGAGAAGCTAGTTTTTCTTGGACGATAATCTGATTTTGCATAGCTCTGAGATTTTCTTCGATCCGCTGGCGCTCTTGAATTTCATTCTGCAATTGTTCGACAGTATGGGTGAGTTCAGATGTACGTTCCTCGACTTTGATTTCTAGTTCCTCATTAGCCTGTTGCAGGGCTTTTTGGGCTTGTTTGCGCTCGGTGATATCGCGGACGATCGCCACATATTCTTGCAGATCCTGATTGGTTGTCGAAGCGCTTTGAGAGAATCGGTCTGAGATGGCAACTTCTAGAATGCGCGAGTCGCGATCGGGTTGGTTGAGAGTTTGTTCGCTGCGACTGAGCCACCGATCGGGCTGAGCACCTAATCCGGGTAGAAATTTGTTGAGGTGAGACCCAATTAGCGTAGTAGAATTGATTCCGAAGACGCTTTCAGCAGCGGGATTAGTCTGGCGAATTACACCATTTTCATCCAGCACTACGATCGCATCTAGGGCAATGGTAAAGAGTTGTTCTGCACCCTCTCGTGCTTCGTCCATTGAGACGACTTGGGGTAAACTCGTCCAGGTGGCAACGGCCACTCCGACAAAGCCTACGGTTATTACCAGAACAATCAAAAGATTATTGGAAGCATCGCCTGGAAGTCCGTCTAACATGGCTCTAATCACCCAGGCGATCGCGGCAGTGCTACAGATCAAAAAGATCAGGATGCCTACCTGAAGCGCTACAAAATCCTTGGTTATCCTGTAGGACTGACCCCGATAAAGCTTAATCCACCACGCAGGATGGAAAGGGGGAAATGCAATGCGACGTATCGCAGCATCCACTGCCAAAATAGCGATGGGCAAAAGCAGTCCAATCAGCAGGTCTTGCCAGTTCCAAGCCAAGCCCCCAACGATCAGGACAACTGTTTCCACCAGGAAAAAGCCTAGAGACCACCAAGGCCATAGCACTTCTGGCCTATCCCGACGCAGCCATAGCCCTAAATGGACTGTCATAAAGGCGGTCACGAAGGCAGTAGCGGACACCATTACTAAACGCGCTATATCTCCCCAAGCTAGACAGATCAGACTGAGCAAGAACGTCAGCACAAGGGCTGGGCCGAGGACGCCCCTTGGGGACACAACAGCGAATACTGGCGAGAGGTGTCCGTCCAAGGCAAGTTGGTACAAAACGCGGGGAGAGTTGGAAACCGCCGTGGCAGAACTTAGGAGGCAGCCAGCGACGATCAAAAGCGTCACCATAAATGATGCCCCCGGCCCCCAGAAGAGTTTAGCTGCGGCTAATAGGTTTAAGAATGTGTCGTCTTTTAATCCAGGTTCTGTTGCCAAGCGCATCATTACCCAGGAACCACCCAGATAGGCAATAGGAATCAACCAAGCCGCAAAACTCAGAAACCGCAAAGTCTCCCCGGGTCGTTTGCTATCAGCGACAAACGAGGCAGCACTTTCACAGGCGTAAGCAGCGTAGACGGCGAAAAAGTACCATTTTGCCCATTCAACAAAGGAAAAGCTAGGCCAACTGCTGGGGAAAAAGCCAGGGCTATCTGGGGATAGTGCTAACCAGCCGATGCCTTGAGTGCAAAAAACAAACAGGAATCCGGCTGCGGGTAGAACGAAACATAAATGCAGGATACTTAAGGCGCGGGTGCCACTAAACGCCACAATAAAGGCGATCGCCGTAAAGCCAATTTTCAGAACTAAATCAGGACATGACATCCCTAATGGTTTGAGGTTGGCTTCGATCAGGGCTGTGACGATCAGGGCGTTGATCGTTGTCACCGCTAACCAACTAAAAAAGTATCCAATCGCCCCATACCTAGCCAACCAGGGATAGTTTTTCAGCAGCCGCGCGGTGTAGTTGGGCGTTCCTCCTGACATCTCTGGCCACTGCCTGCCCAAGCTTTGCATCTGAAAGTTCAGCAGCATGGCCACAATTGTTGCTGGCAACCAGACGAAAATAGCTTGAGGCCCAAGAGCGGCGTGTATGGCCGGTGCAGCGCTAATCCATAGCAGATGACCCGTAAGGCCGAACCCCCAGGTTTCCAGGGTCGTTAGGGTTGGCTGGAGGCGCATGAGCGATCGCCTATTAAGATTTTCTTTTGGGGAAGGCTGAGTTGGTTCTGAGTGGTAGCCCTTTTCTGGCTGGTGTCGGATGCCGATCGCCATCAATTTTACCTATTATTTTTTGGATTTTGCAGTCGCCACCCCGATGTTCAGCTTTATAGCTTTTAACTTTTTCCGTTAAGTATTTTTGCTACTCTTAATTTTTGGCAAAGCTGCCTTTCCCAGTCAACCATGAAAATCTATCTCAATCCGTCTTCAATATTACCAGGAGTTACGCAACTGTCACAGATCGGTGTACCAGCACCCAAAAATCAGACAATAAACATCGAACGGGAAGTTTTAGTTGCTGAATTAAATAACTTAATAAGCTGTTGAACATTTAAAACAGATTGTATGGTGCCGGGCGTCCGAAGTGTTTCCCGTTTAAGCGTAAGTGTTCGCCTCTGACGCACCCGGAACAGCCTATAGCAATCCTCGCATCAGTCGCAAAATCGAGCGATACCAGAATCCTTGCATTATACGCGAGCTTTCTGGCTCGCGTATAATGCAAGCAAATCATTTAGGATTGCTATAGTTAGTGGTTTAAATGCACAACAGTTTAGCAGCCTGTGTTTAATTTGATCTATTGTTTTACCATTTTTATCGGCTCAACTTTTGAGCGCCTACCCACACAATTTCATGGCAAGCAATATGATTTGTTTGAATTCTAGCTTGAAGGGACTGGCAAGATTCTCTCCCGGTTAATTGCTTGAGTTCTCGCTTGTAATTGCTCAATTTTCTAACGAATAGCACACAGATGAGTGCACGTCATTCGTGCGCTTATTGAGTTTGGTCGTTATATCGTTTCCGGTTGCACTTCTTATGATACCGAGGACACGGCACTGCCGTGTCCCTACCACGATTATCGTAGGGACACGGCACTGCCGTGTCCTGACTGTGGGTAATATTAATTCCGATGCTACCGGAGTTGATATTAGTCGCGACTGTCAACTTGTGAGCGATCCTGACTGGTTAAAGTGATGGGTGAGGGGCTTTAGTCCTGTAGTTATTAGTAGGGTTCGCCTCGGCGCACCTTACTACTACAGATACTGTAAAAATAGAAGCAATGCAGTATAAGTCCTGTTCTCCCTTCTTCCTTCTTCCTTCTGACTTAATAACTTACGCAAAAATGGTTCAATCCGCTATTGGTAGAGGCTTTGTTCGCCGAGGCGCACCCTAAAGATAGAGTTTGTGCGTCCTCTGTTCCTTCTTTCTTTTTCACTGTAGACATTTTTTGACTAATTAAAAGATCCGCAGACAGATTGCTCCTGCGGGTCTTTTAGATTTTAGATTTTAGATTTTGACGGTGCCGCACAGCTCTTTGAAAAGCTCTCGGATGCAGCGGGCGATCACTCGCTGGCGGGCTAGTTTGACAGGAGTGCCGCCTTTTTTGCGACGCCTCAAGTTTTCTGCCGGAGACATGAGCTCAGCATCTTTGCCTTGCCCGTAAGTGAACAGTAGCGGCGGGTTGTTTTTGGTAACTTCCAATCGTGTGAAACACCACTGCCACAACGCTTTTCTGCAAAGGGCGCTGCCTGACTGTTTGCCCTTCTTCTTTTGGCCGCTATCTTCCCGCACGACACCCATGCCGACGGCTCGCATAAAGCGGCGCTCCGAAAGTTTGAGTTTAGATTCTTTCCCGGTCTGGCGATTTTTGCGGATTTTGACTTCCGGTTGACCGTCCTTGAGGAAGTCTTCGATCGGGTAAATTGCTCCCAGCAAGTAGCCCTGGAGTTGGTAGCCAAAACCAAACTTGGTAAAAATCCGCCGGTATTCATCAAACTGCGGACTGTCGATCAGCTCAACTAACTGCTTTTTGAGCTTGAATATTTCTTCCTCAATTTCGCAGTATTGCTTCGCAGCCCAGCGAGTCTGAGGCTCGATGCCAGAGCCGATCGTTCCCTCCAACACGCGATCGTACTTTTTGGATTTCCGGCGACCGGCCAGCCAACCCCACAGCAGCGGCGCTAAGTCATCTTGCAATTTTGCCGATCGCACTAACGCAACTTCCGGACACTGCCACGCGAGTTCTTGCCTCATCCTATTTATGATTGGGCTTTGCACTCGGTTGAGGTGTTCCAGCCGCAAGCAAATGTGTTTGATTCGAGTCACCAGGGGGTCGCGAATTTTGAGGTAGCTGGTTTCTGGCTTATCAAAGTACCAGCAGGCGATCGCAAAGGCGTCGATATCGTCAGTTTTTGCCCCGCTCTTGCCTTCCTTTCCCATCAGCTCTGCCCTGTAATTGGGCAGCTTGCTGTTAGAAATCATCCGCACCTCGCAGCCCCAGTCGCCGAGCTTGTTCATCCACAGCCGCGCATAGTTCATCCCGGTAGGTTCGCAAATGGCAATAATTTTGTCAGCTTTGAAGCCTTCAATTTTTGCCTTTAACTTATTCAAATTTTCAAGGTTCGAGCGAAACACTTCGATATCGGCATCGAAGTAGTCATCGCGGGGATTGCTGGGTTTTTCCAGCATGAAGCACGCGGCGATTGACGACCGAGAAACGTCAATGCCGACGATTAAATATTTCATCTAGTTTAGGGAGAGGAACAGTTGAAAGGACAAGAGAGCCTACGAATCTCCCAAAAGCAATTAAGCTTACTTCACTGATTAAGGCTCGTCTATTTTGTCCGGTTGTTTGTGCGGGCTGGCGCTTACGAAAGCAAGATAGCAATTAAGCTAATTTCTCATCTAAAGCGCCACTCGTCCGAGGACTCATCCCGCGACTCCCCATCATTAATAAGGGGAGTTTCGGCCGCTGAGTCAATGCAGCCATCGTCAGGCGGTAACGGTGATGGAATTTGTGGCTACTAGGGCGATGTAGGCGTACAAGTAGTCGATGTTTTTCGTTAAAGCCTCTGCGAATTCATGCGTTGAATAAGTTCGCAAGAGGTAGTTTGCAGCGTTGACATACTGATTCAAACAGCGGTCGGGAGGCTGTTTTCGCAGCAATCCTCTAGCTTTTGCTTCTTTGATGGTGAGAAAAACTTCTTGCGTTTCCGCGTCGCTAAAGTTCTCGAATCGCTCTTTAGCAAATTTGATTAATTCGGTAACGTGCTTATTTTTGGTTTGCGTCATGATAGATTTGTAGATGCGAATAGAGGACAGTTAGCCAAGACAGCTCCTCAGAAACGGTCAAGATTGCAACTTGACCGTTTTTTACTTCAACTCTTTGAAGACGTAATGACATTTAGATTGGTGATTGCTTTTTGCTTTCTCAGCTAGCGGGATCATTACATCTTCGATAAATTTCTCTATCTCCTTCTTTTCAATTGGCTTTTGATGAATTGATGCTTGTATTGCTATGTCGCTGGCTAGTTCTTCAGGGGAGCTGCCAACAATTTCACTGAGCAAATTTAGCAAAATTGAGTTGGTATTGGAACACGAATAAATGAGCTGTTTTTGCTCGAAGGGCAAATCTTTCATGCTGACAGGCGCCGGTTGCGGGCTGTCGTCGGGAATTATGCGGATCGAGTTGAGATTGAGCTCGCAGGTGTCTAAACCGTTGCTTAAAATTTCTGCCAATTCCTCAAGCTCGCGGTAATTGCCTTGACTTTTGAGAACCAAGTCGGCGATATGCACGTCGAGGGCGACAATTTCGGCTTTTGTCTCAGGTCGAACCGAGGGCAACTCAGAATGCCGGTAGGTGAAAGTATTGTGCATGGTTTTAAAAAACTAATTAAGATGAGTCCGACGCTCGGTCGGATCTATTGATAGCTTTTTGATAGCTTTTTGAGGGCTTTTTTTGACCGAAACCTGCTACTGGTTTGTCGGTTTTGCCGATCGCCTCCACGGTCGCGTCTTTCTGAAACTCGGCATCTAGCTGGTCTAAAATTTCCTCTTGTTCGGGAGTTAGAACGGTGGGCTCTTCATCGTCGGGCGGTTCGGTTCCAATCAGTATTTCGAGATACTCGGAGACCGTCAGGCCCGCTGCTGCTGCTTTCTGTTCCAAGATTTGATAAGCTTTGCCGCTCACCTTGATCTGCTTGGCTCGCTGTTCCGGCTCTTTGTCGTCGATCGCCTCTGCAATCTTGGCCGCTGTTATGTGTTCGGGCGGCTGGCTCTCGATTATTGATTGCCACTTGTCCTCTAACTCGCGGTTGCCCGCGTCGTCGGGTTTGGTAAATTTCACCAGCGGCAGCGCTTGCGACACCGAGGTCGGAAGGGTTTTAAACCCGGCTTTTATCAGTTCGATCGTGGTTTTCGCCGCTTCGATAATTCGCTTGCAGTAGATAGGGCTGCGGCCAAGGGCGAGCTTGCAGTATTCGGCGAAGTCCTTAAATTGCCGTTTGTACAAGCGGTTGCGGCGTATGACGGCAAGCATCACGCCCTGTCTTACAAAATCTACGAACGAGAGTTTAATCTCGCGGGTTAACTCGGTTAAGTCGTTGTAGGGAACGGTGGCAAGGGTTTCTTCCTCAAAGTCTAGGAGCGGTTGGAATTCGGAGTATGAGTTTAAAGTGAGTTCCATTTGTTCATATTTGGTGGTGAGGGTGCAATATTGCGAGTCGTGAAATTCCATTCACTGTGGAAATCAACCTTGTGCCGGGGCATCCAGTGAAGCTCGCCGGAAAAAGTTTGTATCAGCAAAAAGAGATTGGAGTGAAGGACGAGAGGAAGGCGTATTTCACCGATAACCCATCCCGGACACTGGTTGAGATATTGATATCCAAACAAGCACTCTTTCGGCTCTTTAAAAAAATCAACGTGCTTCTGAGTTACTTCCATGTCAGAGAGAAAAAGGAGGGAGGAAGCGATCCCCTTTGCTCAAAGAGCGATCGCACGAGAAAGCAAATGATGGAGATATGGACAAACCATTTAGAAACCTGCATCACCTCCCGGAGGCGATCGCCCGATCGCAAGTATTGCACCGCGGGCAAACTTCCTAATGCGGCTTGCCCGATCGCACCTGCCGACAATCATCGGCGGAAAACTGGGAGGCTTCGGCCCCGGCAGTCGGGCGAAAATCCCCGTGTCGGGCGGTTCGTCGGTGTCGTCATCTTCACCGATCCAAGCGTCGTAGGCAGCCCAAAAAGCGAACATCGAATCGAAATCCTCCGGGCTTGGCGGTTCATCGGTGTCGTGAAGCCGATCGCACCAATCGTCAAAAGTCGGAATGAAAAAGTTGCAAGTGCTGGAACTTTCGGCGTCGGTCGGTTCGTACCAGTCGAGAGGACACGGAGCCCACTCGCAGAAAGAGTCGAGCGAAACTTCTAGCGGTTCGGAGTGCTCGGCATCCCAGCGAGCGATCGCCTGACGGAACGCATCGAGGGATTCAAAATCATCCGGGTCTGGCGGTTCGTCGTGTCTTTCCACTTCAAAATTAAGCAGGCTCAGTTGCCCGTCGGCATCGGCTTGATAGTGGAAAATCTCTGGCTGCGGCGGGGAATAGCGGGCGAGAAAATTATCGGAAAAAGTAACCCCTGTCAAGATCGGAGTTGGATCGACTTCTTCAGCATCGAGGAGATTTTTGGTCGCTGGGGCGATCGCACTTTGACTCACTTTCGGCTCGGTTTTGCCAGCGGGGGAATCCTCAACGACGTGCGCTTTCGACTTGAACAGCTCCAATAGTTGATGGGCTGTTGAAGTTTTGCTACTGACACCGGAGGGAGTTTTGGCCGCTGTTAATTCATCTGACTGACCGAATAGAGCTCGCCCTTTATCTCCTTCACTATTCCCTGCCAGCGCCAATACTCGATCGCCCTTTTGACTTCCCAGTGCTTCAGCTTCATCACTGCTGCTACCTCCATCTGGTTCGGCGGTCGGAGTGCGTGAGTTATGTAAATCAGCACTTGCAGGTCTAGATTCGACATCGCTGATAGTTGCATTGATTTCAGTTTGGGCGATCGGCTTCTGAGCACGGGGATAAACGATGCGACCGAATTTGGACTCGATCGGCTCTTGGCGTTGGATTTCGATCTGCTTAACCGTCGTCGGTGCGGACAAACGCACCAGTCCGTCCCTGGAATTAATGGGTTCGGTGGCTTGAACTTTGGAATCTTGAGCCTCTAGCTTTCGTAAAAGATCGACTTTGAATGGAAAGATATCGAAAAGATCCAACGCCGGGTCGGGTACGGATAAATAGGAGGCGCTGCGATTCATGAACCTGTCGTAGTTGCAGTGCAAGCAGCGAATAACCCACGTTTCCAAGCAGCAGTCTCGATCTATATAGAGACTGCCAACAGCCTTACAAGTCGGGCAATCAAATTTAAATTGCGTTTCAGGCGTCTCGATCGGCTCCTGGGCTTGAACTCCGATCGGCTCCTGGCGTTGGATTTCGATCGCCTCCTCAACCGCTTCAACTTCCACCGCGGAGGAAACTTCCAGCAGTTGCAGCAGCGGGGGCTGCACGCCGGCTAGGGCATCGATCCAGTTTTGGCGGCAGCGCCTGTCGCCCGCTGCGAGTACGTTGAGCTCGAAGCCGATTTCCTTCAATTCCTTTAAATTCTTCTGTTGTAGGCTTTTCAGGCTGTACATAGGTTAAGGAAAGGGTGAGTGTTGCCCACCCAGTTCGTTCAGGTATATGCAGTGCAATCTTGTCTCATGACAGACTTTGGTCTATCATAGAGTCTATGATGAGATGTTGTCAATATCTCATCATAGACTTTGTTAATCTCTTAAAAGTGATGTTATGAACCAAGAACATGGTCAAAGTCAAAAAAGCGAAGCAGTTGGAGTACGGGGAAGTGAAGGTGACAAAAGCCTTCGGGCTTACGCCCACCGGAGCGAGGCTCTTTCGGGAGTTAGCGCAGGGGTTGGGAGTCAGTCCCTCACACTTGATCGAGAAGTTGGCTCGACGGGAGCTAGAGATTTCGACCCCTTTGGGGGAGTTATTGACCAGCTAATTGCCGATGCTAAAAAGCAGTTGGTCAAGAGTCAGGAGTGCATCGTCTGGTATCGGGAAGAGGCGAAGGAGTATCAAGAAAAGCTCAGCAACTTAGAAAAGCTCAAGGAGTTGCAACAGCAACAACGGCAACAGATGAGAGAGCTGCAAGAGATGCAGCAACAGCAACAAGCCGAGTCATCCAACCAGAACGGCGGGGAAAACCTCGCAGAATAATCGCAACAGAAGCCAGCATCCCTTACGGGGCGCTGGTTTTGCGTTAGTAATGTTAGTAATGACTGATAACTGACAACTGATAACTAACTACTAAAGGGCGATCGCACTTATGAACAAAGGACAAGTGATAGACCTGGTTGCAGCCAAAGCAGGCACAACGAAGACAGTTACTGACGCGGTACTGAGCGCAGCGCTCGATGTGATAGCTGAATCTGTGGCAGGTGGCGACAAAGTGATGTTTGTGGGGTTTGGCACTTTTGAAGCCCGCGACCGCAAAGCCCGCGAAGGTCGCAATCCCAAAACTGGGGAGGTGATGGACATTCCGGCGACTGTAGTTCCTGCATTTTCAGCAGGCAAGCAGTTTCGAGATGCGGTGGCCCGACAGTAGACAATTTGCCGATTGTCGTGAAGGGCGATCGGCATTTGAGGAACACCCAAGAAATGACAGAACCAAGTTTCGAGAAATTCAAAGAAGAAATGGCGGCGATCGGTGGGGAAGAATTGGTACTGCTGGAAGTTTCGTTACCGACGATCTTCTCGATAATTTCCACCATTCAATTGGCAAGCCGCCACCCAGCAGCCCTGGGGAGTTCGACAGTGCACGAGGCGATCGAAACAACCCGAAGGTGGCAGCGATTAATCTTTCCCGCCCAACGGTTTCCCGCAGCGGCCGAACTGCTGGAAAGGGGTTGGAAGAAAGAATATGACGGCAGTGTCGAAGATTATGCTGGCGACCAGGCAGCGCAGACAATTTGCCAATCTGTCGCGGAGGGCGATCGGCTGTAGACAATTTGTAGACAAGTCGTGGTCAATCGTTATGCCCAATTGGTTTCACATTGTTTCGTTAGGCGCAACCATAGATTTAAACTTCGTTTGCGCCATTCAATGGAATCGCAAAACTATGAAATCTGGACGTTGTACAGAGCTGTATTTTGCGACTGGTATTGCTACGGATGAGACTGGAAGCGTTGAAAATGATACGTGGACAATAAGTGATGATGCCGATCGGCAAAATTTGTTGAAGCACTTATTTTCCGACGATTGCCCCATTCGTCTTCAACTTAATAAAGTCGGCGGGCAGTAGACAATTTGGCGATCGGCTGCTAGACAAACACTAGACAACTAATTAAAGAGGAATCAATGTTGACCAAAGAAGAAGCCACAGCTTTACTGGGAGGAGCTAGGAAAGAACTTCCACTCTCTCCTCAGACCCCAGAGGAGATATTGGAGGCGATGAAGGCCGCCTCAAGCAATTATTACCGCGAGGCGATCGCGACTAATTGCCACACATTTATCGAATTCACCGGATTGATGAATGAATATATCAAAATCTGCGAGAGAAATCTCAAGCAGCGGGGAATCGATTTCACTAAATCTAGCGTTCACTGTCCCGGCGAACCGAAACTCTCGATAGAAGACTGGGAGTTGCAGTATATAAACGACAAACTGCGCTGCATATTTCCAGAATTGCAACTTGTGGAAGCAGAAGAAACCAATGATTAGCAGCGCTCAACTTTCACTATTCGACACCGCGACCGCTGAAGTGGGAAGCCTTTACAAAGCGGGCGACTACGTGAAGCTCAAGAGGAAGCCGGCGATCGCTGCATGGGTGAAGCGGGGAGAAATTTACAAAATCAATAAGGTTCACCCGATCGACGGCTCGCTGCAATTTTGGAATCCACATACAAACGAGTGGGATTTTCTCTATCCCGACGAAGTGACACTTGCCCCCGCGCCGCCAGAAATTGATTCTGTATCACCAGCCTCTACAATCTCTGATACAGAATACACTGCTGAGAGTGCTGATACAGAATACACTGCTGAGAGTGCTGATACAGAATACACTGCTGAGAGTGCTGATACAGAATACGCAGTCGAGCCTGTTGACATTGATTCTGTATCACGAGCTATCTCAATTTACTCACCTCGCGGTACGGCCCGCAGCGGTGAATACTTCCGATTCTCTTATCGCGATGGTTCCCGGATGCGGCACATTCATATTCGCGGTGGCAACACCGACTCTCCTATTTCACAGGCCAAAGTTGCGGAAGTGCGATCGCTCCTGGCGGCCGGAACTTCCCCCGGTGAGGTTGCCGCTATGCTGCGGATTTGCGGCAAAGCGCCGCTACCTTCGTGCGACTGACTCCCGAAAGCGCTGCAATCTGCGAATAACTTTTGCCTTCAGCCCACAGTTGGTGCACCAATTGGATCGAATTTTCAGACAGTCGGGGGCGTCCAAGTTTTACCCCTTTCGCTGCTGCCGACGCCAGCCCGCTTCTTACCCGCTCGCAAATTGTATCGCGCTCAAATTCTGCAACTGATGAAAGTATCCCGGCCATCAATTTACCTTGCGGGGTGCTGAGGTCTAAGCTTATTCCCGATAAAGTGACTAAACTCACTCCCCAGGCGTTCAACTCTTGCAACGTGCCGAGCAAGTCAATCGTACTCCTACTCCAGCGGCTCGCCTCAGTAACCAATACTGCCGAAACCTTCCGAGCTCGTGCCGTCGCCATAATTTTTTTACGCTCCGGTCGGTTGTTTTTTGCACCGCTGGCAGTTTCCCGCACAACTTCCACCACTTCATACCCAGCGCGATCGGCAAACTCTCTTAAATCCCGCTCTTGCCGATCGCAATTCTGATCGTCGGTCGATACCCGACAGTAAATAATCGCGCGTATCAAATAACCCTCCCGTTTCAGAGTTCTAGAACCCTGATTAAATCGAGGTTGATTTCAAATAATTTACCGTATCAATTAAGAAGTGATTTTTGGTACGTCACCGCTGGAAAACGATTCCACAATCCAGTCTATCAATTGCCCCATCGTCATTTTGCGGCGGATTGCTTCAATCCTTAAGTAAGTTTTCGTAGTCTCGCTAACTTCGGTTTGCAACGTAACACCGCTGGTAGTGACAATATCAGTAATATCAATCTCATTATCGTTAATCATTAACTTTCCCAGTAAGCTTATCCATATTCTAGCCTATGCCTTTAGGTATAGTGACAACAAGCATTGTTACCCTAACGCTAGTGCGTTACTTTATTAAGTTGTCTTTTCTCAGTTTTTTGAGCTTAGTTTTTGTCTCCTTCACAAAAGGCTTCATATCCCCCTTTTTGAAATCGTCAATTCCCATGTGCCGCTTTTCTAGCGTCAGATCGAGCTGTTTCATTCTGAGTATTTCCTCGCGCTTCCGCTCAAACTCTCTTTTGATGATTCTTTTAGTAGCATCTGATTTTGCCATTAGGTTCTTTCTCCTTTTAAAGCTTCAATGATGCTGATGTGGTCGGGCCGGAACACCCATCTTACAATAGGTATCTGACTGGGCTTCAACATTTTTGCCAGTACGGCCTCAACGTCGTCATCAGTTTTTGCTTTTGTGACATCTATCTTTTTAGGTTGCTTTTTCTCAAATCCCTTGTGACCCTCATATATGGTGAAGCAGGCCGGTATCAATTCCTCTTCTAAGTCGGGAGTTGCGCCGATCGCTTCGCTCAAGAAATCTACCTTTCTAGATAATTCGGCAAGGATCGAAAGCAATTGAGTAAGCTGCATGATCGAGCTTATTTCGTATTTCTGAGTGCTGTTGCCGTCGCTCATCGCCTCGGCCATCATTTCGTACATATCTTGCGCCCACGCAGTGGCATTCACGGATTTCCATTCATTGCCCAATGGCTTGCTGGTCGGGTTGATTATTAGACCATTGGCAAGCATTCTAAATAAAGCTTCCGTGATGGCATAATAATCCTCACACTCTTGATTGCCCGTACCGCCGGGTGACAAGAAAGCTTTGGCTACTTTGAATTTTTTCTTCATCTTGGCGATGCCAAGGTATTTATGTATCTCTTTAATTTCAGCGCAGCAGTCAGCCATAGGTTTTATCTTTTGGGGGGTATTGGGTAGGCGGGGAGGGTTGAATTTAGGATTAGAATTTGGATCTGTACCGAGCGGGCAATTTCCGCTTACCAAAGTAAGAGTTCTTGCTTGGTAAGTTGTTCCGAAATCCCAATAACCGGGGCCGGGTTGAGTGTAAGAATAAGTTGTGCTATTTGCGGCGATAAAAGCAGCAACTTCGG
Organism: Microcoleus sp. N3A4; assembly: GCF_036701805.1. NCBI lineage: Bacteria > Bacillati > Cyanobacteriota > Cyanophyceae > Oscillatoriales > Microcoleaceae > Microcoleus > Microcoleus sp. N3A4. The sequence continues at coordinate 7,361 of NZ_JAUBRJ010000010.1, read as the reverse complement.
CGCTCGTTCCGGTTATTGCCTGCGGCTGCGATGGGGTGCTGTTGGGGCGAGAAATCGCGTAATTATACCTCGCTTCGCGATTGTTCCAGTGCACCCCAAAAGTGCCGCTAGCATCCTGCACCGTGTACTCTCCAAATATGTAGCTCAAATCGCCCGGCGCGTAGTGATCCGCAAAGTCGCCTTGGTTGGAATAAGTAATAGTTTTGTACGTGTAGTAATAAGTGCAGCGCTTGCTGCCTTGCGGCGCGGGGGGTACGGGCGGTTTCGGCGCTGGCGGGACGGGCAGCGGCGGCATCGGATCGGTCATTTTCGGAGCTGGAGGCACCGGAGGGGGATACGGGTCGGTCGGCGCCGGATCGCGCGGCCACGGGGTCGGTCTTTTGGGCTTGGGTGTCGGAGTAGGTTTAGGTGCAGGAGTAGGGCGCTTGGGGGCTGGCGACTTTGGAGTTTTAGGCGTAACAGGCTTCGGCGACTTAGGGTTTTTTGGGGGAGTTAGCGGCTTTTTTAAATCTATAAGTTTTGAATCGGTCGGCTTCTTTTTTGTATCTATTGACGGCTTCTTTTTTAAATCTATTGACGGCTTTTTCCTGATATCTACCGCAGGCTTTTTTCCCAAATCTATTGGCGGCTTTTTTCTAATATCTATTGACGGTTTTTTCGTGATGTCTGCCGCCGGCTTTTTTTTGGAGCTGGAGTTGAGAGCGGGTTTTTTAGGAATTACGGGCTTCGGTTTCGGTTCCGGCTTGGGCCTCGGATTGGGCTTCGGTTTCTCGGCTTTCGGCTTCGGTTCCGGCTTCTTGCGCGGCGGAGTCGGAGCGGCATTTGGAAGATTGGGGCGGCGCGAGCGAGCGCTGCTCGGTCTGGCTGAAATTGTAGGTCTGAGCGATCCGGTATTTTGCGGGTCGCCCTTGTCTCGCGTGAAAGTCGAACAAACGGATGCAATGCCGATGCCGTAGCAAACGGACATCGAGGCGTTGCCTTTGTCGTCTCGGGCAAGTTCAATTTTGGCTCCAAAAGCTTCGGCGGAAAGGCTGCCGCTGCCAGAAGTGGATGCAGAAATGCCGCCGCCGAAGCCGCCGAAACTGCCGCTGATATTGCCCCCGATCGACTCTATCGATCCGTTCTCTCTCAACGTAACCTCGCCCCCAATTTCGCCGCCGAGTTTTGCGCGAGCCGAGCCCAATCCCGCATCGAAGCTCGCGGTGCGCTCGATCGGATCGTAAGAACCGCTTAGTCGGTTATTCCTTAATATTCCGTCGATACCAACTTCTACGCTTACGTCGGCGCGGATGCCGCCTATACTGCCTACCGTGCGCTCGGCAGCAACGATTAAATCTATCCCTCCCCTGTCAGTAGAAGGAGCGCGGGGCGATCGGGGAGAGCGGTTATTTCTTGGCATTAATGTTTCATTAGTGTTTGCGGCATTGATTTAATATGTTCGCTTCGCGTTGAAAAGCAAAATATAAATTTAATTTAAAGTGGTTAGATAATGCGTTTTAAAGTAACTCTCAATATACTTGGTACTTGAGTAACAATAGGAATGTCAAACATTACTTGGATAGTTCGATTAACATTGCTTAAAGTGAATCGAACACTGCAATTAAAATCGCTTGCGTTGTGCGCTTCCATCTTAAAAGTAGTAGCTAATTGCGTACCGCCTGCTTTCCATTGAATAGAAGAAATCACACCACCACCGCTATACTGCCAGTGTCCGTAGGTATTTGTTCCGTCGCCGTACTGGATATACACAGCACAGGCGTAAATAGCTTCAGTGCTTGCAAAACCTACAGCGTCAATTTGACCGACAGTAAACCAAGTATTGGCAGCGATATTTAATGGCGTTGATACAACTACAGATTTTTTAGATTCTATACTTGCTATTCGAGAATTTATAGTAGCTAAATTACTAGCAATTGTAGAAGCAAAATTTGCATCATTGTTTAAGGCTGCTGCTAATTCTACCAATGTGTTCATCGCCCCCGGGGCGCCTCCTGCTAAATCAATGATTGCTTGGTCGATCATTGCAGGCGTGGCGAATTGACTTTGTGGCAATTGTTGTACCACTCCTGTACCCGTATTGCGTCCCAATACCGTACCGGCTGACACATTGATTATTCTACCTTCTAGCGCCAATTCAAGCGCGCTAATTCGAGCGGTCAAAGCATCTACGTTATTTTTTTTTTCAATCTCTACAGTTACCCCAAAATTGATTTTAATAAAATCCGTATCCCATAACAATCCGTCGCCGTAGTCAACCAACTGCACGGCAAGTGCATCGTTTTTCTCAAGTATCATAGCCGGGTATCCCAACCTGCCCCTCAAGTCGAGATAATCTTTTCTGCCAAAATTTAATATTATAAATTCTGCTACTTCATCCCAACTGCCCGTATTATCTTTTCGAGTTAAGAAGCGAAGCCCAACTCGATTTGACAGCGACTCTGCTTTTGTCATTGCCAGTGCTTTCTCTATGTCGGATTCATCCCCGTCTAAATCCGGGATTTTGCCAATATTAAAGCTACCTACATCAACGATTGCAGTGGCTTTGTCGAGGTAGAATGCCGTTAATTCATCAGTATCAAAAGTCATGCCTCGAAAATGTACAACTTCGACTATTGCGTCCGCAACGTAAGCGGGCAGCAGTTTTGTTCCAAAAGTTTTTGTAATAGTTGCCATGCTTGTTTGACTGTTATCAGGTCATTAAAATCATATCAGAAAAGCCATCTGATACCCCATCTTTCAACCCTTCAAGCAGGTTTCCTAACGGGGGATTTTCCTCTGTAATTTTTTCGATTTTTTCGTCTATTTTTCCACTAATAGTAAAGGATTGGCCTTCTACTAGACCCCAATTGGCAATTTTGGCGTCAATCCATTTGTTGCCCGTTCTGACGTTGCTCCTAGCCCATTTTCGTAACTGAAGGTATCCCAATTTCCCGGCTAAATTAGTCGCGTACCTAATGAAGATATTTGCCAGATTTGCCATTCCTTCTACTAATTCGTCGGAAATGTCGTTGCCGTCGTCGATCTCTTTTGTAATTGAAAGCGCCGCAGCGGCAGAAATATTCAGTGTCAGGCGAGGATTAGTTTTTGCACCGCCTAGCGCAATAGCTACCATCATTCTCCCGGCGCTTTCGCCTACGTTGTTGAGGAAAGATAAATACGCGCCGTTCAATTCTGCGAGAATTGATTTGTCGGATTTGAGCCAGTCGAGATTCATCAACGTGCTCGTGCCGCCAACGATGGCGGCTTGCAGTGTGGGAAGCATGGCACCCACAGCAAAACCACCTATTTTTATAGCGCCGAGCGAAGCCCACATAGAAGCGATACCACCCGAAACAAGGGCGGTGATACCAGTAGCGCTGCCAATAAACCAGCCCGCTACGGCTACCGCAGCGCCACCCGCGATCGCACTACCGGGATCGTCTCTGAACCAATCTTTAAATATTTGCCAGTCACCTCGGGCGATCGCAGAAATAATTTCCTTTCCGCCCTCAAACATTCTTTTACCGAGGTCGATCGCGCTGGACACGCCGGCTTTGATGCCGTTCCATACCGCGCCGGCCGCGTCTTGCATCCATTTGTCGGGCGTAACGCCCGCGGTGGAAAACGCCAAAGCCGACGATTCTAAAGTCACTCCAAAAGTTGCTGCCATTTCGTTAATTCCTCAAGTCAAAAGCCATTCGGTTGCGCTTTCTGCTATCGCGCCGTTGCTCCCTAGCGAGCTAGCGTAAGGCAGCGACAAACTACCGGAATACATAGCCGTCGAAAAATCAAAATCAAGCGCTACTCCGCTTACTTTTTGAGGATTTTTCATGACATTTCTTTGCCACACGATTGCGTATTTCATTGCATCGATAAAATACTGAGCTAGCGTCGCCGATTTGATGGTTCCCAATGTACTCCCGGGAGTAAAAGCCGTGGAAGCAAGATAGGGCAAAGCTGACTCGGTAAATATCCCAGTTGAGCTTGTATAAATCAATTGCCCTTCTAAGGAGAAAGTAGAAGTGAGTATGCCGTCTTCGCTCTTGTCGAGCGAAAACTTGTTAGAATCGCCGCCGGCGATGGCTTCGGCATTGTTTATGAAATGAATCAGTTGAAAAAGCTGCCCTTCAATCGTGGTTGCGTTTATCGTTGCGGCCGTACCTGCGGTTATTGTTGCCATGTTTGAGTTTGTTACTCATTAAAGAAGGAGAAAAATTAAACAGTTAAATTAAAAGCCCGTGTCGTTTTCGTCGTACTGCCTCAAGAAACTGCTTTCGATTTGGTCGTTAGAAGAGCGAACGTGATACCCGCTTGCAGATAAATATTTCTCAACGTCATCCACGCGGCTTTTCAAGCTAATCATCAATCCTTTCAAGGAATCCAATCGATTTTGGATAATGGCCAATCTTTTGACGATTGATTTGGAAACATTCCAAATGCTTATGAGCGCCAGGATGAGTCCCAGCAAAGAGGTGATCAGGGTTAAAGTTTCGACTGTTTTTGTCATGGAATTGCGCTAAAATAAACAAAATGTTATCAGCAGGCTGTTTCATTTCGTTTAAGTAATATCTCCCGTGTATTCGTAGATAGAAAGAGTGACCGTAGTTGCCAGTCTTGCAAATAAATCCACGGACAAACGATAATTGGCATCAAACGGAAAATTGATTATCGTTAATTCGTTGGAAAATACAACTTTCTTGCCAGAACTTCTAGCAAAGCCAAGCCCAATAAGTTCTGTTTCTATTTCTTGATTGACGTATCCTATTGCTTGATTTTGCCAGTAAGGGGCGGCGGCTGCCGCCCCTACGGCTATTACTGGCGAGGTAAAAATTGTAGGAGAATACTGCCTTGGTAGCGGTTGTGTGCCCGCAGCGTCCAAGACAGTTTGCCACGCCATCTCCCAGTTACCCAAGGCGGTATCAATTTTAATCACGCGCGCACGGTGGACAAAATTTTACCTCGAAGGGACAGCGCTGCGTAGCTGCCTTTCTTATTCAAAAGAGTTTTTAGTGCGCCCGATGAAAACAGCGCGTTGAAAGTATTTTTAGCTTCTTTCAATGTTGGGGTTCCGTCAGTTCCGAGAGAAAAAGGAAAAGAGTAGCTGTTGTCGATCATGTCAACAACCCTGGTTCCCCACGGGGTATTTTTCGGTGTTGGGGTTGCTTTGGCTTCAAAGACCGTAATTCGCAGGACTTGCTTGTGTCCTTCTTTAAATTTCAGTCTTGTTACGTTAAGGATCGCATCAGCGACAGCAGGAGTCAAAATTCCCAAACTAGCAATTCCCGCCGCTATCTTTGTAGCAGTTGCCTCTAATACAGGTATTGATACTATTACGCCGTCGTCTTCGATTGAATACGCCCAGAAAGTCGTTTTATCGCCTTCTGCTTTGTAGGGCTTTGCTACCGGGTTTTTCTTTTGCGCTTCGAGGTATAATTCCCGCGCCTTTACTTTTGCAGCGCGGCTTTCTAGTTGTTGCCAGGTATATTGTCTAGCCATAAATTTTATTTTACTTTCGTGTTTGGAGCCGATCTCGTTACCGATTAAGCATAACGCCAGCTTTTCTATTTAGAGCAAGTATTGGCGCGGCGAAAACCTATTAGGTTTCAAAATATTTTAGGATGTATTTACATCTTTGCGGCGGACGGCAATGGCAACACCAAAAAACAAAGTACTTGCGGCAACGGAGTTATTACTTCCATTAGAAGAACCGTCATTACTTTTCGCTCAGCGCGAGCTAATTCGCACGAGCGGTATAGATTTCGAGCAGTGGTGGGACGAGTTCAAATTTGGATTTATCGGCGGAAAAAGGGACAAGAATACGAATTACAAAACTTCGCTGTGGACTAAGCCTAAATACGTCAACCTTACTCCTGTTAATTCTACCAGCGGCGCATTAACTATTGAATACTGGCCCGACAAACTTCAAGAGGGAAACAGTTATTTGCTGTCGGGCACTGTCGGTACGATTATCAACAGCATCATGTCTATCATGCGCGAGAAATCGCTAGCAGATAGCGGTACGAGCGGTAAAGGTAGCAAGCCGCTTTTGCGGGGATATCCGTGCATCAAGCTTTTTTTCAAAGGGGATGATAAGATAGAGGGCGTAAAGCAAATTAGGTGCGTAGGATTTACTGAAGATGCAAAAATAGCCGCTGTCAGCAAAAGTATCGAACTGCTTAAAGAAGCCGATATAAATCGCTGGGCCGGCAAAATAAAATCTATTTTTGGAGACCCCGGGTACCTGTGGCAAAAAGGAATTTCTTGCCTCAGCTACTCGGGCATGATTGCTCGGCTGCAAGGTATCGAAGGATACGCTTTTGTGGATAAAGAAATAGATGGAATAGCGCTGTTTACGGCAATGGTGAGCATCTTCGAGCGGAAGCCGGACGCGGACGGTTTTAATTTCAGTAAAAAAACCAACCCAAACCAGTTCAGCAAAAGTAAATCAGCAAACAGCGCGAGCGGGGAGACAAAATTTGTATTGGGCAAAAATTTAGCTGCAGAAACCAAGAGGCCCGTAGGGAAGTGCAAGTTTGTAGGAGCCTCGCTGTACCTGGATTCGCTAAAAAAACCGATACCGATAGTGAGGGGGAATGTAGTGTTAAAAGTAAATATTTAAATTTGCTTTTGGCGTCAGTTCCGCACGGAGATATATAGTTGCCTTACTTTCAAGCTTGCAGCTTACTGCAAAATCCCAAAGCGGACTTGGTAGATTTGCTGGACGCTCTAGAATCTATGTCCGTAGAATACGGATACATTTTGGGAATGGCAGCAAGCGGATGTAGGAAAGAGCCCGAAGCGGACTTGATGCGAATATTTTTAGTAATTCAATCTCTCAAGTTAAGAATTCAACAAAAGTCTAAATAACTAAATGCACAAATTAATTTTTACGATGGATTTAGCTCAATCTTCAGAACTGATCTATGGCAATTTGCAACTTGTTTATCCCGGCGGAAAACCTGTCGATTACCTCGCAACTTCGGGCTGTGCCGACTGGCAGCGTCCGGGCGACGAATGGGTGCGCGGTAAAGGGCCGATTCCTGCTGGTGAGTACAGCATCCCGACAGAACCCTACTGGCTTGATACGCGAGGGGTAGAAGGGCTATTTTTTCACATCACGCCCGACCCCGTAGTTTCGGTACACGGCGTCCGCGCTGAGTTGGGGGTGCATTTTGATGCTAATTATCCCGGTACGGCTGGGTGCATCGGAATTATTCGGGAGTTTGGTTGGCGGCGCTTGTGCGATCGGGTGGCGTCGATCGCAAATCTTGGCGTGAAGAGTCTGTCGCTCACCGTGAAGTATTGAATCCCACATTCCGCACCCCCAACTGGCACATAGGCGGATTGAGGGGTTAAAAGTGAATCATCCGAGATAATAGTGA